>VAZR01000126.1 GCA_005888515.1 Alphaproteobacteria bacterium
ATTCCGCAGCTCAGCCACCCAGATTCGGACGGGCAGCGCCGCCGCGTGAAATAAACAGGAGCAGCCATCATGGACGGGTCCGTCCACATCCTCTGTCCGCATTGCGACACGATCAACCGGCTGCCGCGCGACCGTCTCAAGGGCGGCGGACGTTGCGGCCAGTGCCATCAGGCGCTGTTCGACGCTCATCCGGTGGCGCTCGACACCGCTCGCTTCGAACGTCACCTCGCGAAAAGCGATGTGCCGCTGCTGATCGATTTCTGGGCCTCTTGGTGCGGCCCATGCCAAGCCATGGCGCCCGAATTCGAGCGCGCCGCCGCGGCGCTCGAGCCCGAGGTGCGGCTCGTCAAGGTCAATGTCGATGAGGAGCCGGTGCTCGCCCAGAAATTCCAGGTGCGCAGCATCCCGACCCTGGTGCTCGCCTTGCATGGACGCGAGCTGGCGCGGTCCGCCGGGGCGCGCTCGGCGGCGCAGCTCGTCGAGTGGGTACGGCGCGAGCTCGCCGTCCAAACCTGACGCAAATCCGTAGCGGTCGGCGGCGGATCGGGGCAAAATGAACCGAGAAACGCCGGCATCGCCGCCGCGGCAATAAGACCGGCCGAACAGAGCGAGGAACGCCATGGTCCAGTATCGCCTGATCTCCGCCGATTCCCACGTCAACGAGCCGCCCGATCTGTGGGTAACCCGAGTCGATAAGCAATACCGCGAGCGCGCACCGCAGCTGATCAATCCGCCGGGCGGCAAGGAAGGCGCCTATTTCCACTACGAAGGCTATGCGCCGCATCCGATCGGCATCGGTTTTGGCGCCGGCAAGACCCCGGAGGAATTGAAGACGTTTCTGAGTCAGGGGACCTATGCCGATGCCCGCCCGGGCGGCTGGGACCCGGCGGCGCGGCTGCCGGACCGCGAGATCGACGGAGTCGACGCCGAGGTGCTGTACACGACGTTGGGCTTCCGCATCTTCTGGCTCAAGGACGCCGGCCTGCAAGCCGATTGCTTCCGCGTCTACAACGACTGGCTGGCCGAATTCTGCCGCTACGACCCGCGCGAAAATGGGTCTCAAAGGCGCGATGATCTGGTGTTCGCCGCCGAAGGAACAGCCCTACAGCTCCGATATCTACGACCCGTTTTGGGCGACCGCGCAGGAGCTGAAGATGCCGATCAGCCTGCACGCGATCACCGGCATGGGGGTCGAGAGCCAGTGGAATTGGGGCGAGCGCTACATGCGCAGCACCGTTCTGGCGCACGAGGTCGAGAAATCGTTCAGCGTGTTGATCTTCTCCGGCGTGCTGGACCGTTTCCCGCAGCTGCAGATCGTCTCGGCCGAGAACAATATCGGCTGGATTCCCTATTTCTTGCAGCGCATGGACCGGTTTGCCAGCCGCTCCACTGATAGCGGGATCAAATTAAAGCCGAGCGAGTATTTCCAGCGCCAGATGTGGGCGACCTACATCTTCGACTATGTCGGAGTGCAGAGCCGGCAATTCATCGGCGTCGACCGCATGATGTGGTCGAGCGACTACCCCCATCAGGCCTCGTCCTGGCCCAAGTCGCAGGAGGTCGTGGCGCGCGACTTCGCGGGCGCCAGCGAGGACGACATCTTCAAAATCACGCGCGGCAACGCCGCCCGGCTCTACGGCTTCGCGGTGTAGGAAAACGGCTGGCCGGTGCAGGACGCGCAAGACGAAATCATCGCGTTCCTGCGCCGGCCCACTTCTTACGGCCTTCCCGGCAGCACGGTCGAGACCGTCGAGACCCATATCTCGATCGTTTGTCTCGCCGGTGAGCGCGCCTACAAGCTGAAACGCGCGGTCAAATACCCGTACGTCGATTTTTCGACGGCGGAATTGCGGCGCGCCGCCTGTGAAGCGGAGCTGGCGCTGAACCGCCGTACTGCGCCGCAACTGTATCTGGAGATCCGGGCGCTCGGTCGCCTGCCCGACGGGACCGTCGGCTGGAACAGCGATGGGACGCCGCTCGATTGGGTCGTCGTGATGCGGCGCTTCGACCAGCATCAGCTGCTCGATCGGCTGGCCAGCGCTGGCGGGCTGTCTCGGCCGCTGATGCTGGAGCTCGCGGCGCATATCGCCGCGTTTCACGAGAAGGCAGAGCCGCGGCCCGATCACGGCGGCGCCGCGGTGATGGCGGAAGTCGCGGAAACCAATCTGCGCATTCTGCGCGGTTGCCCTTCGACCGGTGTCCCGACTGCGCAGATCGACTCCCTGGAGGAACGCATACGCCAGGAGCTGGCGCGCTGCGCCACGCTGCTCGACGAGCGGCGCGCGCAAGGCAAGGTGCGGCGCTGTCACGGCGATCTGCACCTGCGCAACATCTGTCTGTTCGACGGCAAGCCGCTGCTGTTCGATTGCGTCGAGTTTTCCGAGCCCATCGCCAGCATCGATGTGCTGTACGATCTCGCCTTCCTGCTGATGGATTTGGCGCACCATGGACAGCGGGACTTCGCCAACCTGCTTGTCAACCGCTACCTCGATCTGACCGGCGAGGATGACGGGCTCGCGGCGTTGCCGCTGTTCATGGCGTTGCGCGCAATCATCCGGGCCCATGTGACCGCGACCACCGCCGAGCGTGGCTGGGCCGCCGGCGATGGTCTGGCCGCCTTCGCCGAGGCGCGCCGATACGTCGATGAGGCCGCCGCGATGCTGCGCCCGGCACCGCCGCGGCTGGTGGCGATCGGCGGGCTCAGCGGCAGCGGCAAATCGAGCCTGGCGCCGCGGCTGGCGCCGGAGCTTGGAGTTTCGCCGGGCGCGCGGGTGCTGCGCAGCGATGTGTTGCGCAAGCGGCGCTTCGGCATCATCCCCGAGGAGAAGTTGCCGCCCGAGGCGTATCAACCGGAGATGACCGCACTCGTCTATCGCGAACTGTGCGAACGCGCCGCGCTGGCGCTCAAATCCGGCTATGCCGCGGTGATCGACGCGGTCGCGTTACGTGCGGAGGAGCGCGATGCCTTTGCCGCTGTCGCGGCGGCGGATGTGCCGTTCACCGGGCTGTGGCTCGACGCGTCCGCCGACACGATGCGGGCGCGGATTGGTACGCGCCAAGCCGACGCTTCCGACGCTTCGGCCGCGGTGCTCGATCAGCAGCTCCAGACCGATCCCGGCACGCTCGTTTGGCAGCATATCGATGCCAGCGGCAGCTCGGAGGCGACGCTCGCGAACGCGCGCCGCACGCTCGGCCTCGAATAGCCGGCGCGCTCCCCTATCGTCATCCCGGCTTTCGCCGAAAGCCGGGATCCATTTGTCAGAGGCACGAGCGTCTGATGGGTGGGTCCCGGCGTTCGCCGGGACGACGATCTCTTTCTTAGGGGCTAGACCTCGTCAGGCGGCGTTCAGCTTGAAATAGCTAACCGCGTTGTCGGCCCAGATCTTGCGTTTTTCGGCTTCCGGCACATCGGCATAGAGCTTGTCGATGATCGGCCGCGAATTCGGCCATTCGTTCTCGATATGCGGGAAGTCGGTCGCGAACATGATGTGATCGACCCCGACATGGTGCCGCTCCTCGACCGCCACCCGCTCGTACTGCACGGTGAAATAGACGTTCTCACGCACATACGCGCTGGGTAACGCCTTTAGCGGCTTGAAGCCGAGCTGTTCCTCGGCCCAGCCGACATGCCGCTTGTACCAGAGGTCCATGTGCTCGAGCCAGAACGGGACCCAGCCGAGCCGCGTTTCGGCGAAGAAGATCTTCAGTTTCGGATAACGCTCGAACACCCCGTCCAGCACGAGCTGCGCAATGCTGACCGAGGGCGGCAGGCCGAAATTGCACAGCCATTCGAGAAACGGCCGGCGCAGCCGCTGCATGATGACCGGGTCTTCCTTCGGGTATTTGAAGGTCGGCTGGTTGGCGCGCGGGCCGGTGCGGTTGAACAGGACATGCACCGTCACCGGCATATCGAGATCGATCGCCGCGGCCCAGAAGCGGTCGTCCTCCGGGGTCGGGTAGCCCTGGCCGTTCGGCAACGCGCCGAGTTGGATGCCTTTCAGCCCGAGCTTCTTGCAATGCTCCATCTCGGCGATCGCGTCCTTGGCGTTGCTGATCGGCATGACGCCAAGCCCAGTCAGCCGGTCGGGCGCGACCGCGCAATACTCCTCGGCGAGCCAGTCGTTATAGGCGCGGATCACCGCCTTATCGAGCCCGTCCTCGTCCTGCTCTTTGACGCGCTGCTCGGCCGAGCCGGTGCCGGCGGCGTCGGCGACCTTGAGACCGAAAGGCTGCCAGGTGCCCTCGGCGCGGCCGGCGCGCAGATCGAGGAAATTGGCTTCGAGGAGAGGCTGGCCTTCGATCAGCTGGGCATCGCCGCCATCCGGCAGGTGCACGGTGCGCGGCGCGCGGTCGCGGTATTTCTCCGGCACCCGGTGCGACCAGCGCTCGGGCGGCACTTCGAGATGCCCGTCCGCCGACATCAGCTTGTATTGCCTGGGCATGCCCATCCTCCCGACCCACGCCAATCGACATTCGATGTTAGCGCAATACCCCGCAGCACTAAACCGTCATCCCGGCGCAGGCCGGGATCCACTTGTCAGAGGCACCAGCGGCTGCGGAGTAGGTACCGGCCTTCGCCGGTACGACGGTCTTGTTTACCGGCGGAGCTAGGCTGCGGCCAGTTGCACCAGAGCGCCGGGGGCGGGGCACTAGTCGAGGCACTCGCCGCAGCCGGTGCATTTCTCCGGGATCACTTCGTAGAGGTGGCGCGGCTCCAGCAGCTTCGGGCGGATCGCCGATTCCGGGCAGACTTCACGGCAGAGGCCGCAGGAATTGCAGATCGCGTAGTCGATCGAGACCCTCATTTGGCCGCCGCGGGTTGGGGGGAGCGGCCGAAGCCGCCGATCTGGTGCAGCAGATAACCGAGCGCATCCTCGACATGGTGCTGCGATTCCGGAGTCGTGCAGTAGAAATCAAGCTGGAACTTGCCTTCCATGAAATGCATGAGCTCCTCGTCGCGCTGCGACAGGTGTTCATGCACGACCAGCGGGTCGTCGACCAGTTTGATGTAAGCCATGATACCGAGACAGGCATTGGCCTCGGTGTAGTAATTCTGCGCCGCGCGGGCCAGCGGGTGGATGTGCGGGAACATCATCGACAGGCCGAAATAGGCCGGCAGCGGCTGCACATTGGCCTGCGCGATATTCATCAGCTCGCGCTCGTTCTTGACCCAGCCTTTGCCGAGCAGCACGTCAGCGTGCAGTTTCGAGTGCTTGCACTCGTCCCAGATTTGGCGGGCGCGCATGCGCTGCAGATCGATGTAGTTTTCCTGTTCGCCGATATCGACCGACAGCAGCTGCGCCGACATCTGTTTGATCGACATTTGCACGCCCTCGGCGGCATAGCCGCGCAGCGCGTGGTCGCGCTTCCAGCCCTCGTCGTTGGTCGTCAATTCCTCCTCGATGTCGCGAACGGTGCGCTCGAGGAGCGTTTCCCAGGCCGCGAGGCACTTCTCGTGGGTCAATTTGAGGCGGAACTCGGCGCCCGGCGCGCCCGGCATCGTCGGCCACACCCATTTGTCGCAGAATTCTTCGAGGATCGGATGCATGGAATGCCTCCTCTTCAGCTCTGCCACGCATCGGCAGGCGGCGGCACCATCGAGCGGCCGGTCGCGGCCTCCACGATCGAGCCCGCCGCCGGGCAATACATCAGACAGGCGGTGCAGCCGGGATAGGTGCAGGCGTCGAGATCGATCTCGATGCGGTGCAACGGCTCCAGCGCGACATAGACCGCGTTGATGTCGAGCTCGCGGCAGACGATGTAGCACATACGGCATTCGGTGCAGCGGTCGTGGTCGACTCTCAGGGACATGGGCACCCTTCCCTCAATCCGTGACCCGCACCCGCGCCACTGGCGGGGGCGGCGTCTGCCGCCGCAACACGAAATCGCCGAGCTCGTGCAGGAAGCGCCGGTAATCCTGCCGCGCGGTGGCGCAGGCCCAGCGGCACATCTCCTGCTCGACCGACTTCTCGACGAATTCCTCGACGATGCGGCGGCCCATCGCGATATGGCTGCGGTTCTCGACGGCTTGGCTCGCGAAGGCCTGTTTCAGCGCCGGGTCGGTCAGCTCCTCGGCCAATGCCTCCATCCAGGCGAGCTCAACGATTTTCGGGCCGAGATTGAGCGCGGCAATCCTGATCGGGTGCGGATAGGTCGCGAGGTTGCGCAGCGAGAACACATAAAGGGCCAAGGCCGAGTCGACCATGAAACCGCCATAGGGATGGCGGAACGCCTCTTTCTGCGTCTTGACACAGCCGGCCCGCAGCAGCGTGTCGAGATACAGCATCTCATGCGTCGACTCGTCGACGATCTGCTTCGAGAACAGGTATTTGACCGAGGGCGGAAAATCGTTCATCTCCAGCCCCTGGCCCCACCCGCCATAGACGTAATAGAACATCCGCTCGAGAACCCAGAGGCGGCTAAACAGGCGGTGGATCGCGTCTTCGTCCAGGCCGGGCCGGCGCGCCGCCGCGATGACGTCTTCCATCGCCGTCGCGCGGCTCTCGTCGCGGCTGGTTGCCGCCAATTCCTGCGCCAGCGCCCTTCCCGGCAGCTCGGTCATGCCGGCTCCTCCCTTTGTCGCCGAGCGAGCAGGAGGAGCATGATCCCGCTCGGGTGTCGCGAACAAGGCGAAATTGCAGGATTGCGTTGAGACGGCGTTTTGTGGCCCGATCGGGCCAATCCTGGTTATAGATACGCCGAACAGAGGAGCGCCCCCGATGGATCTCCGTTTCAGCGCCGAAGAGCTTGCCTTTCGCGA
This sequence comes from Alphaproteobacteria bacterium, assembly GCA_005888515.1. Classification (GTDB taxonomy): domain Bacteria; phylum Pseudomonadota; class Alphaproteobacteria; order ATCC43930; family CGMCC-115725; genus DATARH01. Next base: position 6,761 of record VAZR01000126.1, read on the forward strand.
CGAGGTGCGCGGCTTTATCCGCGAGAACCTGCCGGAGGATATCCGCGAGCGATTGCAGCTCGGCCATAAGGTCGAAAAGCCGGACATCGTCCGCTGGCAGCGCATTCTGAACAAGCAGGGGTGGGCCGCCTATAACTGGCCGAAAGAGTGGGGCGGCGCCGGCTGGACGCCGATCCAGCGCATGATGTTCCTTGAGGAGATCCAGACCTTCCCGGCGCCGGAGGTCAATCCGTTCAATATCACGATGCTCGGGCCGGTGCTGATCCAGTTCGGCAGCGATGAGCAGAAAAAGCGCTTCCTGCCGCGGGCCGCAAATCTCGACGATTGGTGGTGCCAAGGCTTCTCGGAGCCGGGGGCGGGTTCCGATCTGGCGGCGCTGAAGACGGCGGCGCGGCTCGACCGCGACCATTACGTCGTCAACGGCCAGAAGATCTGGACCTCGACCGCGCATATGGCCGATTGGTGCTTCTGCCTGGTGCGCACCAACCCGCAAGCGGCCAAGAAGCAGGAGGGCATCTCCTTCCTGTTGATCGACATGAAGACGCCCGGCATCACGGTGCGGCCGATCATCTCGATCGACGGCGAGCATCACCTGAACGAGGTCTTCTTCGACGATGTGAAGGTGCCCGTCGATATGCGCGTCGGCCCGGAGAACCGCGGCTGGGATGTCGCCAAATTCCTGCTCGGCAACGAGCGCACCGGCATTGCCCGCCTCGGCAAGTCGAAGGAGCGGGTCAATTTCGCGAAGCAGAAGGCGCGCGACCTGCGGGCGCATGGCCGGCCCTTGAGTGAGGACCCGGAGTTCCGCCGCCGCATCGCGGCGCTCGAAACCGAGCTGAAATCCCTCGAGATCACGCAATTGCGTGTGCTGTCGGCGCAAAAACCGGGGGAGCGGCGGCAGGACCCGCTCACTGCGGTATTGAAACTCAAGGGAACCGAATTGCTGCAGGCGACGACCGAGCTGGCGATGGATGTCGCCGGACCGCTGGCGATGCCGGATTGGGCTGACGAGCTGGAGGCGCTCAGCAACGAGCCGGAGCTGGGGCCGGTTTGGGCCACCGAGGCGACCCGCAGCTATCTTTTCCTGCGCGCCGCCTCGATCTATGGCGGCACCAACGAGATCATGAAAAACATCGTCAGCAAAGCCGTGCTGGGGCTCTGATGGATTTTGACCTGACCGAAGAGCAGCGCCTCCTCAGCGACAGCGTCGACCGGCTGCTCGCCGACACCTACACCTTTGAGAAGCGCAAGACCTATGTCACCGAGCCGGAGGGCTGGAGCCGCGCATTGTGGTCGCAATATGCCGAGCTCGGCCTGTTGGGCCTGCCCTTCGCCGAGGAATATGGCGGGTTCGGCGGCGGCGGCATCGAGACGATGCTGGTCATGCAGGCTTTCGGCCGGGTGCTGGCGTTGGAACCGTATCTGGCGAGCGTCGTCCTGTCCGGTACTGCGTTGCGCCTCGCCGGCAATCAGGCGCTGGAAGCGGCGCTGTTGCCGCGGATGGCCGAAGGAAAACTGGTCGTCGCTTTCGCACATGGCGAGCGGCAGGCACGCTACGATCTGTCGGACGTGTTGACGAGCGCGAAGCGGAAGGGCGGCGGCTGGGTGCTCGATGGCGCCAAGAGCGTCGTTACGCATGGCGGCGTCGCTGGCAAGCTGATCGTCAGCGCCCGCATCAAGGGCGACCGCAACGATCCCGCCGGCATCGCGCTGTTCCTCGTCGACGGCAATGCCAACGGCGTCGCGCGGCGCGCCTACCGTCTGCGCGACGGCATGGGGGCAGCGGAGATCGCGCTCGCCGGAGTCGAGGTCGGGGGCGACGCGCTGCTGTGCGACGCGGGCAAGGCGTTTCCGGTCATCGAGCGCGTCGCGGAGGCCGGCATCGCCGCGACCGCCGCGGAGGCGGTCGGCGCGATGGAAACGATGCAGGCGATGACCTTGGAGTACCTGAAGACCCGGCAGCAATTCGGCCGGGCGATCGGCGACAACCAGGCGTTGCAGCACCGCGCGACGGAGATGTTCGTCGCGCTCGAGCAGGGCCGCAGCCTGGCGATGCTGGCGGCGATGATGGTCGACGAGCCGGATGCCGCCGAGCGCCAGCGCAACATCGCGATCGTCAAGGCCGGGGTCGGGCAGGCGGCGCGCTTCGTGTCGCAGAACGCCGTGCAGCTGCATGGCGGCATCGGCATGACCGAGGAATACGCGATCGGCCATTACTTCCGCCGCGTTATGGTCATTGAGCACAGCTTTGGCGATACCGCCCACCACCTGTCGCGGCTGGCCGAACAGGTCGCCTAAAGCCTGGGAAGGAGACAGACTATGAGTGTCCAACTCAATCACACGATCATCCCGGCGCGGGACAAATGGGCCTCCGCCAAATTTCTCGCCGACATTCTGAACCTGGAAGCCGGGCCGGAATGGGGCCATTTCGTGCCGATCCGAACCGCGAACGGCGTCACGCTCGATTTCGCCGATCGCGAGGAGTTCCGGCCGCAGCACTACGCGTTCCTCATCAGCGAGGCGGAATTCGACGCCGCATTCGTGCGGATCTGCGCCGGCGGTGTTCGGTATTACGCCACGCCGCGTCGCGAGCGCCCCGGCGAGATCAACCACCGCTACGGCGGCCGCGGGGTCTATTTCGATGACCCGAACGGACATTTGATGGAGCTGATTACGCAGCCCTACGGCGACAAACCCGAGCAGGGATAGGCGACCTCACCATGCCGCCCGCGCCGCTCGCCGATGCCGACGAGGTGATCGAATAGGGTAAGTTGAGAGCGGCTGCCGGCGGCGAGCCGCTCACGAATCCGGCAGCGTAAAGACGGCGCAGGGCGCCGCGATGCCGCGCAGTTCATGGTCGCCCAGCGGCAGCAGCGGCGCGCTGAGCTCGGCGGCGACCGCGCCCGAAATCAGCACCGACCGGCCGAGCGGCCGGCACAACCCCTCCAGTCGGCTGACCAGGTTGACCGCAGGACCGATAGCCGTGAAGTCCAGCCGGTCGGCCGCGCCGATATTGCCCCACTGTATCTCGCCCAGATGCAGCGCTGCGCCGAAGGGCAGCGGCGCGAGTCCCTGCGCCTGCCGCGCCGCATCGAGATGGGCCATGCCGGCGCGAGCGGCGATGACCGCGCGCAGCGCCGCCTCGCAGGCTACGGCTGGTGCGGCGGTGACCGGGAAGATCGCCAGCACGCCGTCGCCGATGAATTTCAGCACCTCGCCCCCGTAGGCGTGCACCGCCCCGGCGATGCGGTCGAACCAGGCGTCGAGGGTGGCGATCACCGCCGTCGGCTCGGTCACCTCGGAGAGGGCGGTGAAGTCGCGTAGATCGGCACAGAGCAGCACGGCGCGGATGGCCTCCCCGGCGCCGCGGCGCACCGCGCCGGCCTGCACCTGGGCGGCACTGCGGCGGCCGAGATAGGCATCGAGCAGCGCTGCCGCCGCCGCCCGCGCGACCAACGCGGCTAAGGGTGCCGCGGCAAAGCGCGCGATCTGGCGCAGCTGGCTGGCCTCGCCGTCGCCGAACGGCCGGGTCCCGGCCCAGCCCAGGACCGGACCGTCTGGCGCCGGACCGATCGTCTCCTCCCGCACCGGGCCAAGCCCGGTTAGCCAATCGCGCCCGGCTTGATTGGCCTGGTTGGCTGGCCCGCCGGCGAAGCCCAGCGCCTCAATGACCGCCCCAGTTTCCGCCCGCCAAAGCCAGGTGCGGCGCGCGATGATCGGATGCGGTACCGCCAGCGTCAGGGCGCCGCCCGCCAGCGGCACCCCGTCGGCCAGCAGCCGGCCGCCGAGTTCGGCCAGGAATCGGTCGGGGCCGGGCGAGGCGTTGGCCTCGTCCACCAGCCATGCGAAGGTCACGGGTAGATCCATGCCGCGATCATGCCGTCCCGGCTCCCGGCCTGTCATCCGCGCCGCGCGATAGCGCGGCCGGCCGCGTCGGCCTATATCGGGGACGGGTCATCGCAGCCATGGGGAGATTCATGTCAGACGCCCTCGTCGTTCGCCGCGAGACGCACATCCCGGCGCCGCCCACCGCGGTATTCGCCCTTCTGACCGATCCGGAGAAGATCCTACGCTGGATGGGAACGGAGGCGCAGGTCGAGTCGCAGCCCGGCGGGCTATATCTCGTCAATGTCACCGGCGCTCGCTTCGCCCGCGGCTCTTTCCGCGAGGTGGTGCCGGTACACCGGCTGG
>VAZR01000127.1 GCA_005888515.1 Alphaproteobacteria bacterium
CAGGCGAAGGGCGGCACGCTGTTTCTCGACGAGATCGGCGACATGCCGCCCGAGGCGCAGACCCGGCTGCTGCGTGTTCTGCAGGAGGGCGAATATACCGCAGTCGGCGGTCGGGTCCCGATCCGCGCCAATGTGCGCATCATCGCGGCGACGCATCGCGACCTGTCGCAGCTGATCCGGCAAGGGCAGTTTCGCGACGACCTGTTCTATCGCCTGAATGTCGCCCCAATCCGGCTGCCGCCGTTGCGCGAGCGGAGTTCCGACATTTCCGCTTTGGTACGCCACTTCGCGGCGATTGCGGCGCGTGAGGGTCTGCCGGTCAAGACGATCGACGAGACGGCAATGGAACGCCTGCGCCGTTATCGCTGGCCGGGGAATGTGCGCGAGTTAGAGAATCTGGTGCGGCGGCTCGCTGCGCTTTACTCCCAGGAGGTCATCGGTACCGACATCATCGAAGCCGAACTGGCCGAGGGGCCGCCGGTCGAGGCCGCGGTCGAAGCGCCGAGCGGCGAGGGACTTTCCTCGGCGGTCGAGCGCCATATCAACGATTATTTCACGGCGCATAAGGGCGATTTGCCGGCTGCCGGTCTGTACGATCGGGTGTTGCGTGAAATCGAGCGGCCGCTGATCGTCGCGACGCTGGGTGCCACTCGCGGCAACCAGATCAAGGCCGCCCATTTGCTTGGCCTAAACCGCAACACGCTGCGCAAGAAGATCCGCGAGTTGGACATCCCGGTGGTGCGCGGCCTAAAATAGGCCGCTGTCGCCGCCGGCCCTCGTCCGGGCCTTACCGCTAAAGGAACGGCGTCGACACCGCGCCGGCGGGGAGGGACCGCAGCATTTCTCAGCGGCATTTCTGGGCAAGGATTGGCTGAATGAGGCTGGCGCGGCTCCGTAGCTGGACCGGTGGGATTGGCGTGTGGCGAAAGATCGCCATCGCGCTCGCCGCCGCGGCCCTGGCATCGGGCATCGCGACCTATCTGGCGCTGACCGGCGCGCCGCCCTTCGGGCCGCGGCCGGTCCTCGTCCTGTTGCTGCTCAACCTCGATCTGGTGCTGCTGCTGGCGCTCGCGGCCGTCGTCGCCAAGCGGCTGTTCGAGGTGCGTGCCGAGCGCCGCCGAGGCTTGGCGGGGTCGCGGCTGCAGGTACGGCTGGTCGGCCTCTTCAGCCTCATCGCGGTATTGCCGACGATCATCGTCGCGGTGTTTTCGTACCTGTTTTTCAGCTTCGGCGTTGAATCCTGGTTCAGCGACAAGGTGCGCACCGCGATCTCCGAATCGGTTGCGGTCGCCGACGCCTATGTCCGCGAGCATCAGCAGGCGATCCGCGCGGACGCGCTGGCAATGGCCGGGGACCTCGATCGCTCCGCCTCGACCCTGGTGCTCAACCCGCAATATCTCGCGCCGGTTTTGACCGCGCAGGCCGCGATGCGTGGGCTGACCGAAGCCGCGGTGCTCGACCGCCAGGGCACGATGGTGGCGCGCACCGGCCTCGCTTTTGCGCTCGGCTTTGAGGATGTCGGCAAGGACGCGTTGCGCCGCGCCAATCAGGGCGAGGTCGTGATCATGACCAACGACCAGGACGAGCGCGTGCGCGCGCTGGTCCGGCTCGGCGAGTTGAACGATCTCTACCTCTATGTCGGCCGCTTTATCGAGCCACGGGTCCTCGCGCATCGCGACGAGGTTCATCTCGCAGCGGCGCAATACGAACGGCTCGAGGGTCAGCGCTCTGGTTTCCAGATCACTTTTGCGGTGATTTATATCCTGGTGGCGCTGTTGTTTCTCGCCGCGGCGATTTCGATCGGCATTCATTTCGCGGCTCAGCTCGCCGATCCGATCAGCCGGCTGATGGGCGCCGCCGAACGCATCAGAGCCGGCGACCTCACCGCCCGCGTCCCCGAAGGCGAAAAGGATGACGAGCTGGTCTCGTTGAGTCGCGCCTTCAACCGGATGACGTATCAAATCCAAAGCCAGCAACGCGAGCTGATCGAGGCCAACCGCCAGCTGGACGAACGGCGGCGCTTTACCGAGACCGTGCTGACCGGTGTGTCGGCGGGGGTTATCGGCCTCGACCGCGACGGCCGCATCCACCTGCCCAACCGCTCGGCCTCGACATTGCTCGGTGTCGATCTCGATCTGTCGATCGGCGATGACCTCGCCGAGGTGGCGCCGGAAATGGCGGGTCTGCTGGAGGACGCGACGAGACGGCCCGGTCGCCGGGCCCAAGGCCAGGTTCAGCTGGCCCGCAACAGCAGTACCCGTACCCTGCTGGTGCGCATCACCGCCGAGCAGGACGAGAGCGGGATCAGCGGGTTTGTCGTGACCTTCGACGACATCACCGAGCTGTTGTCAGCGCAGCGCAAAGCGGCTTGGGCCGACATCGCCCGCCGCATCGCGCACGAGATCAAGAACCCGCTGACCCCGATCCAGCTCTCCGCTGAGCGCCTGCGTCGCAAATATCTGAAGGACATCAAGAAGGACCCGGAGACCTTCCGCATCTGCACCGACACGATCGTCCGTCACGTCGAGGATATCGGGCGGCTGGTTGACGAGTTCTCTTCGTTTGCCCGCATGCCGGCCCCGGTGTTGAAGCCCGAGGACCTGACGACGATCGTCGAGCAGGCCGTCTTCCTGCAACGCACGGCGCATCCCGAGATGACCTTCGAGACCAGCTTTGCCAGCCGGCCGGTGACGCTGCGCTGCGATGCTCGGCTGGTCAGCCAGGCGTTGATCAATATCGTCAAGAATGCGATCGAATCGATCGAGGGGCGAATCGTCGAGGGGCATTCGAGCCCGGCGGGGTGGGTCTCGGTCTCCGTCGGCGAGTCGGAAGGCCGGGTTTCGGTTGTCGTCGAGGACAACGGCAAAGGCTTGCCGCAACAGGATCGCGAGCGATTGACCGAGCCCTATGTGACGACGCGCGCGAAGGGTACCGGCTTGGGGCTCGCTATCGTCAAGAAGATCATGGAAGATCACGAGGGGGAACTGGTGCTGGAAGATCGCGAAGCAGGCGGGGCGCGGGTGACGCTGGCATTTGCCGGCGAGGGTCGTCCGGCCGGCCGACCTCGTGCCGCCGACCCCGCTGCGGAGTTGAGCCCGGTATCCCATGGCGCATGACATCCTGATCGTAGACGACGAGGCCGATATCCGGATGCTGATAGCCGGCGTCCTGAAGGACGAGGGCTATGCGACGCGCGAGGCCGGCGACAGCGGCGAGGCTCTTGCCGCGATCCAGGCGCGGCAGCCGACGCTTGTCATCCTCGATATCTGGCTGCAGGGCAGCGAGCTCGACGGCATCGCGATCCTGCGTCAGTTGCGCGCCGAGATGCCGTCGGTCCCCGTGGTCATGATCAGCGGCCACGGGACGATCGAGACCGCCGTCGAGGCGATCAAGATCGGCGCCTATGATTTTATCGAGAAGCCGTTCAAAGCCGACCGGCTGCTGCTCCTTGTCGCCCGCGCGATCGAGGCGGCGCAGCTGCGCCGCGAGAATGCCGAGCTGAAATTGCGCGCCGGCGGCGAACTCGACCTGGTGGGCGGCTCGCCGGTAATCAATCAGCTGCGTCAGCAGATCGAACGGGTTGCGCCGACTGGCAGCCGCGTGCTGATCAGCGGTGCGCCGGGGTCGGGCAAGGAGGTGGTCGGGCGCCTGCTGCACGCGCGCTCTCGCCGGGCCCAGGGACCCTTCGTCCCGGTCAATTGCGCGACGATGCGTCCCGACCGGCTCGAGATCGAGCTGTTCGGCTGCGAGGCGAGCAACAATGGGGAGTCGCGCAAGGTCGGTACCTTCGAGCGCGCGCACGGTGGGACCTTGTTCCTCGACGAGGTCGCGGATATGCCGCTGGAAACCCAGGGCAAGATTGTTCGCGCGTTGCAGGAGCAGACGTTCGAACGGGTCGGCGGATCGCGCCGGGTCGAGGTCGATGTTCGCGTCGTCGCCGCCTCAAACCGCGAGTTGAGCGCGGAGATCGCCGCCGGCCGCTTCCGCGAGGATCTGTTCTACCGGCTCAATGTGGTGCCGATCCGGGTACCGCCGCTGCGCGACAGGCGCGAGGATATCCCGCTCTTGGCGCGCCATTTCATGGCGCGGGGGGCCGAGGCGGCGCGCCTTTCGCCGCGCGATTTCGGCGAGGACGCGCTGGCGGCGCTGCAAGCCTACACTTGGCCAGGCAATGTACGACAGCTGCGCAACGTGATCGATTGGCTGTTGATCATGGCGCCGGAGGATGGCGGCGAAGCGGTGCACGCCGACATGCTGCCCAACGAGATCACCGCGATCGCTCCGACGGTCGTCAAATGGGACAAGGGCAGCGAGATCATGACCTTGCCCCTGCGCGACGCGCGCGAGGTTTTCGAGCGGGAATACCTGCTAGCCCAGGTTACCCGGTTCGGCGGCAACATCTCGCGCACCGCGGCCTTTGTCGGGATGGAGCGCTCGGCCCTCCACCGCAAGCTCAAATCGCTGGGCGTCTTCGGCAATGAACGCCCGCTCCGGGTCGGGACCTGACCGTGGGCTGAGCCATGTCCCGCGTCGCCTATGTCGCCGGCCAGTACTTGCCGCACCGTCAGGCCGCAGTGCACATCGAAGACCGCGGCTACCAGTTCGGCGACGGTGTCTACGAGGTGATCGCCGTGACCGGAGGGCATCTCGTCGATGAGGGGCGGCACCTCGCGCGTCTTCACCGTTCGCTAACCGAATTGCGTATCAATCAGCCGATGAGCGATTCGGCGCTGAAAATCGTGATTCGCGAGGTGGTCCGCCGCAACGGCGTCGATACCGGCATCGTCTATCTGCAGGTCACGCGCGGCGTCGCGCCACGCGATCATGCCTTCCCAAAAGCGGCAAAACCGGTACTCGTTGTGACATCGCGCCGATCGCGGCCGCCCGATCCGCGGCTCGGCCGGGAAGGCATCGCGGTCATCACGATCCCCGACATCCGCTGGCAGCGCTGCGACATCAAATCGATCGCGTTGGTCGCCGCTGTACTCGGCAAGCAGCAGGCACGGGAGGCGAGCGCTTACGAAGCCTGGCAAGTCGACCGGGAAGGACAGGTCACTGAGGGGACATCGACCAACGCCTGGATCGTGACCGCCGACAATACCGTCGTTACCCGCGCCACCGACCATGCGATCCTGAACGGGGTCACTCGCGCCGCTATCCTCGACATCATCCACCGCGAGGGCTACCGGCTGGACGAGCGCCCGTTCACCGTCGCAGAGGCAAAAGCGGCACCCGAGGCCTTTCTGACCAGCACGACGGCCGATCTCTTGCCGATCGTACGGATCGACGGCGCGCCGGTCGCTGACGGCAAGCCGGGCCCGCTCAGCCGCAAGCTGCGCGATGCCTATTTCCGTCACGCTGCGGCCGCGGCATGAGCGCGCGCCGTCCGCTGAACGGAATGCGATGCCCGCGGGCGATTCTGTTCGATTGGGACAACACCCTCGTCGACAGCTGGGCGACGATCCACGACGCGTTGAATTTTCTGATGCGTGCCATGGATAAGCCGGAATGGTCATTGGACGAAACCCGGGAGCGAGTACGGCTCAGCCTGCGCGAGAGTTTTCCGATACATTTTGGCGAGCGCTGGGAGGAAGCGCGCGACATCTACCTCGACCGGTTTCGCGAGATTCATTTGGACCGGCTGGCCGCATTGCCCGGACGCGAGGAAATGCTGCGCTCGCTCGCCGAAACGGGGATTTTTCTCGGCGTCGTCAGCAACAAGACCGGTCCGTTGCTACGCCGCGAGGTTGAACGGCTGGGTTGGGCAGATTTCTTCGGAAGCATCGTCGGGGCCGGCGATGCCGCGGCCGATAAGCCGGCCTGCGAGCCGGTGCGTCTGGCTCTATCGCGGAGCGGCGTCGAACCGGGCGAGCAGGTCTGGTTCGTCGGTGATACCGCGCTCGATATGCAATGCGCCGAAAACAGCGGCTGTATCGCCGTCCTGCTCGGTTCTCCGGTCAGTTCCGATGAATTTAGCCGAGAATTTAACCGGTTCCCGCCGCACCTCTCCTTCACCGATGGGGTTAGCCTGTTTCGCTCTTTGGAGGGGTTGAGAATCGACGGGGTGCGCCCATCTTCGTAGGCAATTCGGCGGAATTGCGCACTCGCGTTTCTTCGCCCGAGCCGCTCACCGCGGCTCCAAGAACCGAAATTGGGAGACTACCCATGACGGCCGAAAAAAATCAGAATGTTCAAGACGTGTTCTTGAACCACGTCCGCAAGAACAAGACCCCGGTAACGGTGTTTCTGGTGAATGGCGTCAAGCTGCAGGGAATGATCCAGCTCTTCGAAGGCAATCGGGAGGGTGAGGAACCCTGAGCCGCCTCGACGCCCCGGCTGTCCCGCGCACCGACCGCGCCCTCGTCATCCATCCCGCGGCGAAATCCGCGCCGCGGCCGGTTTCCGATACCCCACCGCGCTCGTACGAGGCCCGTCTTGACGAGGCGGTTGGGTTGGCGCGGGCCATCGATCTGGAGGTCGTGCGCGCCGAGATTGTGCGCGTTACGAGGCCGGTGCCCGGGACGCTGTTCGGCAGCGGCAATGTCGAGATGTTGCGTGGCATCGTTGCCGACAACCAGATCGGGCTCGTTGTCGTCGACGGGCCGCTCTCCCCAGTGCAGCAACGCAATCTCGAACGGCGCTGGCAGGCCAAGGTCATCGACCGCACCGGTCTCATCTTGGAAATTTTTGGCGAGCGCGCCCGCACCCATGAGGGGCGGCTGCAAGTCGAGCTGGCGGCGTTGTCCTACCAGCGCTCGCGTCTGGTGCGTTCCTGGACCCATCTCGAACGCCAGCGCGGCGGGTTCGGCTTTCTCGGCGGGCCGGGCGAGAGCCAGCTCGAAATCGACCGCCGCCTGATCGGCGAGCGCATTGCCAAGTTGCGGCGCGAACTCGATGACGTCAAGCGCACCCGCACACTGCATCGCCAGGCGCGCCGGCGGGTGCCTTATCCTGTTGTGGCGCTGGTCGGCTACACCAATGCCGGTAAATCGACATTATTCAACCGTCTGACCCGCGCGGCGGTCGGCGCCGAGGATCTGCTGTTCGCAACCTTGGACCCGACCATGCGCCGGCTCGATTTGCCGTCTGGCCGCAAGGCAATCCTGTCGGACACGGTCGGCTTCATCTCCGATCTGCCGACCCATCTCGTCGCGGCGTTTCGCGCGACGCTCGAAGAGGTCACCGAAGCCGATATCGTCGTCCATGTCCGCGACGCGCATCACCCGGACAGCGCCGCGCAACGCGCCGATGTGCTCGCGGTGCTCGCCGATCTCGGCCTCGAAGCGCTGGTCGAGGACGGACTGATCGAAGCAATGAACAAGATCGATCTGCTGGAACCGATGGCGCGCGCGAGCCTGTCGAACCAGCTCCAGCGCCGGAATACCGACAGTGTGGCCTTGTCGGCCGCGACCGGGGAGGGGTGCGACGGCCTATTACAGCTGATCGACCGCCGGCTCGACGCCGGAACACAGGCGGTGCGGCTCGACGTGCCGCTCAGCGACGGCCGCACGCTGGCCTGGATCTACGCCCATGGCGAGGTGATCGGCCGCCGCGACGATGGCGAGGCCGCGCATCTCTCGGTGCGCCTGTCCGAAGCCGACCTTGGCCGCCTTCGTCACCGCCAACGGCTCCATTAACAATATTCACAATGAGACGGTGAGGCAGTAACAGTAGATCGTCATCCCGGCGCAGGCCGGGATTCATTTATCAACTGCTCGTACGTCCGCAATCATGGATCCCGGCCTTCGCCGGGATGACGACTTCTTTATATGACGTCTCACTGCCTCACTGTCTCATTGTGAATTAATTCTTTTCATTTGTCTTGACCTCCTGCCAAAGCGCCTCAAGCGCGTCGAGGTCGCGGCCGACCCGGCGCTCGGCGGCGAGCGCTTCGACCCTGCGGAAACGTCGCTCGAATTTCGCGGTGGCCTGGCGCAGCGCGGTTTCCGGCTCGATATTGAGCTTGCGCGCCAAATTGGCAGCGGCGAACAACAGATCGCCCATTTCCTCCTGAACCACCGCCGGGTCTCCGCCCTGATCGAGCTCGGCTTCGAGCTCGGCGATTTCCTCGGCGAGCTTCGGGATCACCGCGCGGGCATCCGGCCAGTCGAAACCGATGCGTGCGGCGCGCCGCGAAATCTTGGCGGCGCGCAACAACGCGGGGAGGGCGAGCGCCACTCCGTCGAGGACACTGTCGGCTCCACCGCTGGCGTGCCGCTCGGCTGCCTTATGCGTCTCCCAGGCCTCGTTCTGTGCCGCGACCGAAGCGATTTCGACATCGCCGAACACATGTGGATGGCGTCGTTCCATCTTGTCGGCGATCGCCTCGGCCACGTCATCGAAGGCGAACAGCCCGGCTTCCTCGGCCATGCGAGCGTGGAACACGACCTGGAACAACAGGTCGCCGAGCTCGTCTTTCAGAGCCACCATGTCGCCACGCTCGATCGCATCGGCGACCTCGTAGGCCTCTTCGATCGTGTATGGCGCGATCATCGCAAAATCCTGCTCGCGGTCCCACGGGCAGCCCTGCGCCGGATCGCGCAGCCGGGCCATGATCGCCAGCAACCGGTCGAGCTGCGTGGTTTTCATTCGATCCATAATCCACGCCGTTTATGCCAGTCTTCGATCGACAACGCCGGATAGCCCTCATAGCGCTCGTCATCGGGCCCGATTTGCGGCTCGACCCAAGGGGCCTTGTCGCGCAGCAGCAGATGCACATTGGCCGGCGGCTGCGGCAGTGGCGTGTCGATCGCCTGCGCGAACGGATGAATCAGCTCCGGCCAATTCTCGTCCGAGACCCACAACGGCGTGCCGCAATGCCGGCAGAAATGCCGCTCCGCCGAGCCTTCTTCGCCGTCGATCATCGCGTGCCATTTGCGGATCGCGCGGCGGCCTTGAACCTTAAGCGTCTCGGCATCGCCCATGATGTTGATCGCATAACCCCCGCCGCCGGCGCTTTTGCGGCAGATCGAGCAGTAGCAGCGCTGGTAGGGGTAGGGGGTGTGGCTGCCGAGCGAGAATTTGACCGCGCCGCAGCGGCATGACCCTTCGAGGCGCATCGGCATCTTGCTACTACTCCGAGATCAGCTGTTTTTTCAGGAAAATGCGCTGGTGATCCGGCGGGTAGTCGAGCCGGGCGAATTCCTGGTAGCCGAATTTGGGATAGAAATCCGGCCCCTGAAAGGAAAACGTATCCAGGAACGACGAGTGGCAGCCGAATTCGATTCCATGCCGTTCGGCCTCGCCCAGCAGCATCTGCCCGAGCCCAAGGCGGCGCAGATCAGCGTGAACCCAAAGCAGGTTCACGAACAGCCATCCGGCGTAGCAATAGCCGATCAATCCGGCGCGGATGGCCTGCGACTCATCACGCACGAAGACCCCGAAATACGAATAGCGGTTATCGGCGAGAAACGGGGCGTTGTAGGCCCCGAGCCCCTCGTCGATAAAGTTCCGGTCTTCCCGGGACGGATTGTTCTCGAAGTTGAGGCGCAGTCCGGGCGGCAGTTCCATCGCGATCACCGCAGGCGCAGGAGGACAGGGCTCGATGCTATCCTCGTGCGCCTGTTCCGTCAGCCACGGCGCAAGACATGGACCGAGACACCCGACTCGAGATCATTCGCGGTGCTTATGCGAAGCAGATCATGGCAGCCGCCGGTCTCGTCGACCGCCGAGTCGAGGCGGCATTCGCGGCGGTCAGACGCGAGAACTTTCTCGGGCATGGCCCATGGCAGATCCTCCGCTGGGATCGCGGCTATGAACCGAGTCCGGGCCGCGATCCGGTCTATCTCTATGACAATGTCGTCGTCGCGATCATGCCGGAGCGGCACCTCAACAACGGCCAGCCCTCGTTTTTAGCGGCTCTCATCGCCAGCGCTGCGCCGCGGCCCGGCGAGCATGCGGTCCATATCGGCGCTGGGGTCGGATACTACACGGCGATCTTGGCGCATCTGGTCGGCCGCACCGGCCGGGTCACGGCAATCGAGTTCGATCCGCAATTGGCCGAGCGCGCCGACGCGAACTTGACCGGCCACCGGAACACCCGGGTTATTCACGGCGACGGCACGCGGATCCCGTTCGGGCCGGCCGATGTGATCCTCGTCAATGCCGGCGCGACGCGGCCGGCGGACGTCTGGCTCGATCAGCTGAAGGAGGGCGGCCGCTTGATCCTGCCACTGACGGCCGGCGGCTTTCCGAACGCCGACTTTCGCCAGGGCGCGGTATTCCGGATCACGCGCCACGAAGACGAATTCACGGCCGAGCGCATCTCTGCTGTCGCGATCTTTCCGTGCGAGGGTATGCGCGATGCGGAATCGGAAGCCGCGCTCGCGGCGGCGTTCCAGAAAGGAGATGGCAGGACGGTGACCCGGCTGCACCGACACGATTCGGTTCCGGAGGAGGATTGCTGGCTGCGGGGATCGGCCTGGTGCCTGGCTTATCGCTGAACCAGATTGTCGCATAATATATATTATGGAAAATTTTCAGGTCAGTGAAGCTGACATTTGTATTGCCCAGCCGACGAAACCGCTTGATGATCTCTTGGCGCTAGCCATGGAGTCGCGCGATGGCAAATGACATTCCGGCCGTTCTCGAATACGGCGTGCCCGAACCGGGTGAAATCGCCGCCGTGATGAACGACAAGCTTCGCTTTCACACGGATTCCTGGGATCTGTCGGTCGATCTCAAATCGGGCTGCGCCGACATCGTCGTGATCGATGCCCGTTCCGGCAGCGCCTATGAAGCCGGCCACATTCCGGGCGCGCTCAGTTTTCCGCATCGCGAGATGAACCCGACATCGACGGCATCTCTCGACCGCGGCAAGGTGTACGTCGTTTATTGCGACGGCATCGGCTGCAATGCCTCCACCAAGGGCGCCTATAACCTCGCGCGGCTCGGCTTTCGCGTGAAGGAATTGCTGGGCGGCCTTGATTGGTGGTGCCGTGACGGACATGCGGTCGCAGCCTCGGACAAGCCCGGCAGCTTGCGGCTGACAGCCGCGGAATAGCCGATCTCAACCGAAATCGAGCCGCTTTGTCATGAACACGCGGTCGTAGCCGGCCTCCCGGCCGCGACCGGTTTCCTCAAACTCCAGGCGCGTATACAGCGCGATGTTTTCGGTCATCTTCTCGTGCGTGTAGAGCCGCAGCTCGGCATAACCGAGCCGACGCGCTTCGTCCTCGGCAAATGCGATCAGCTGGCGGCCGAGGCCCTGCCCCTGGCGGTCTGGCAGTACCGCAATGTTGTCGAGCAGCAGATGGTCCGGTTCCGGTAGCAGCACGATGATAGCCGCGATCGTCATGTCGGCCTCTTCGAGCACGCTGACCCTGCCATCCGCGATCAGCGCCGCATAATTATCGAGCATCGGCCCGGGCGGCTTGCCGATGCGCTCGACGTAAATGCCATAAGCTTCCCGGACGATCCGTTCGATCGCTTCACGATCATCGGCGCGGGCTCGGCGGATCACGGGTCGGGCAATTCGACGATGAGCCCGTCATGGCCGGGCTCGACCCCTTCCGGCAATTCGGCGCTCAGCTCACTGTAATCGAGGCTCTGGTCCATATGGGTCAAGACGGCGCGGCGCGGCCGCAACCGCTCCATCCAGGCCAGCACTTTGGAGAGATGCGCGTGCGTCGGGTGGGGCTCGCGGCGCAGACAATCGACAACCCACAGCTCGACGCCCTCAAGCGCCGCGAAGGCATCGTCGTCGAGCTCGACAACATCGGTCGAATAGCCGACCGGCCCGATACGAAAACCAAGCGTCTGGCCGTATCCGTGATCCTGGGTGAACGGCACGACCGGTAGGCCCGCCGCGGCGAATGGGCCATCGATTTCGTGCGGCGCGAGCACTGGCCGGTAGACGGGCCTGCCGGGCGTCGCCGGCTTGAACGCGTAGCCGAAGCGCTGTTTGGCTTCGGCCAATCCCGCGGCACTGCCGTAAAACGGAATAGAGTGCCCCATCAATTGGCCGATCATGCGCAGATCGTCGAGTCCGTGCAGATGGTCGGCATGGGCGTGGGTCAGCAGCACGGCGTCCAGCCGCGAGATGCGGGCATCGAGCAACTGCTCGCGCAAATCGGGCGAGGTATCGATCAGGATTGCCCGCCCAAGACTTTCGATCAGCAGTGATCCGCGGCGGCGGCGGTTGCGCGGGTCGGCGGGGTCGCAGCGCCCCCAATCCGGACCGATCGCCGGCACGCCCCAGGACGCGCCGCAGCCGAGAATTGTGACCTTCATGCCGCGACCGGCCGAACCGCCCTGCGGAACAGGCGGAAGAAATTGTCGGTCGTTGCCGCGGCGAGCGCCGCCGGCTCGATCTCCTTCAGCGCCGCCACGGCCGCCGCAGTCGTCGCGACATAGGCCGGCTCGTTGCGCCGGCCGCGATATGGCACCGGCGCGAGATAGGGCGCATCGGTCTCGACCAGTAACCGGTCGAGCGGCACGTCGCGCACAATCGCACGCAATTCCTCGGCGTTCTTGAAGGTCACGATCCCGGAGATCGAGATATAGAAACCCAGATCCAGCGCCGCTTCGGCCAAAGCGCGACCGCTGCTGAAGCAATGCAAAACGCCCGCCGTCGCCCGCTCCTCCTGCAAGGTTCGGGCAATCTCAGCATCGGCCTCGCGGGCATGCACGATCAACGGCAGCCCGCTCGCCTGCGATGCCGCGATGTGGGTGCGGAACACGCGTTCCTGCACCTCGCGCGGGCTGTGATCGTAGTGGAAATCAAGCCCGGTCTCGCCGATGCCGATGACCCGCGGATGCGCGGCGAGAGCAGCGAAGTGGTCGGCGGTTACATCGGCGTGGTCGGCGGCCTCATGCGGATGGGCGCCAACCGAGCACCAGATGTCCGCGTCGGACTCCGCGATCGCCTGGACCGCCGGAAATTCGTCGAGCCGGGTGCA
>VAZR01000128.1 GCA_005888515.1 Alphaproteobacteria bacterium
GATCGTCAGATCCTGCACCGGCTGCATGTACAGCGAGATGCCCGCGACACCGGCGATCTCGCCATTGATCCGGCGGATAATGTCGCTGGCCGTGGTGCGGCGCTCGTTACGCGGCTTCAGATTGATCAGCATCCGGCCGCTGTTGAGCGTCGTGTTGGTGCCATCGACGCCGATAAAGGATGACAGGCTGACGACGTCGGGATCCTTGAGGATCGCATCCGCCAAGGCCTGCTGCCGTTCCGCCATCGTCGCGAACGAAACCGAGGGCGGCGCCTCGGTGATGCCCTGGATCAGGCCGGTATCCTGGACCGGGAAAAATCCCTTCGGGATCGCGATGTACAGAAAGACCGTCAGAACCAGCGTGATGACCGCGACCAGCAAAGTTAGTGGTTGATGATCGAGCACCCAATTGAGCAGCCGGCCATATTCGGCAATAACCCGGTCGAACCATTCCTGGCTCCGCCGCGCGACCGGCGACATCTGGTGCGGCGGGCGATGGCGCAGCAGCTTGGCGCACATCATCGGCACCAAGGTCAATGAGACAATCGCCGAAATGATGATCGTGACCGCCAGCGTGATCGCGAATTCGCGAAACAGCCGGCCCACGACATCGGCCATGAACAACAGCGGGATCAGCACCGCGATCAGCGACACGGTCAGCGAGATGATCGTAAAACCGATCTGCTCGGAGCCGCGCAGCGCCGCCTGCAACGGCGGATCGCCAGCCTCGATATAGCGCGAGATGTTCTCGATCATGACGATCGCGTCGTCGACGACAAAGCCGGTCGCGATCGTCATCGCCATTAACGACAGATTGTTGAGGCTGAACCCGGCGAGGTACATCACGGCCAAGGTGCCGACCAGCGATAGCGGCACCGACAGACTCGGGATCACCGTCGCCGAGACGCTGCGCAGAAACAGAAAGATCACCAGCACGACGAGGACGACGGCCAATGCCAGTTCGAATTGGACATCGGCGACCGAAGCGCGGATCGTGTTGGTGCGGTCGGTCAGTACCTCGACATCGACCGCCGCCGGCAAGGCGGCGCGGAGCTGCGGCAGCAATGCCTGGATGCGATCGACGACCTCGATGACATTGGCGCCAGGCTGCCGCTGGATGTTCATGATGACCGCTTCGGTCGTGTTCATCCAGCCGGCGAGCCGGGTGTTTTCGGCGCCCTCAGTCGCCTTTGCGACATCCGACAGCTTCACCGCCGCGCCGTTGCGATAGGCGATCACCAGATCGTTGTAGTCGGACGCCTTTTTCAGCTGGTCGTTGGCATTGATCGTGTACTGCCGGCTTGGCCCGTCGAAATTGCCTTTCGGCGTGTTGACGTTGGCGGTGCCGAGCGTCGTGCGTAGGTCGTCGATGTTGAGCCCGTAGGCGGCGAGCTGCCGCAGATCGGCCTGGATGCGCACCGCCGGACGGTGCCCGCCGCTGATGCTGACCAGCCCGACGCCGGTCAGCTGCGAGATCTTCTGCGCTAGGCGAGTATCGGCGAGATCTTCGACCTGGGTCAGCGGCAGCGTCTTCGAGGTCAGGCCAAGGATCAGCACCGGCGCATCCGCTGGGTTGACCTTGGCATAGATCGGCGGCGCCGGCAGATCGGACGGCAACAGATTGCCGGCCGCGTTGATCGCCGCCTGCACTTCCTGCTCGGCGAGATCGAGGCTCAGGGCGAGGCTGAACTGCAGCGTGATCACCGACGATCCGGCGGAACTCACCGACGACATCTGGTTGAGCCCCGGCATCTGCCCGAGCTGCACCTCGAGCGGCGCGGTCACCGACGAGGTCATCACATCGGGACTGGCGCCGGGATACAGCGTCACGACCTGGATCGTCGGGTAATCGACCTCGGGCAAGGCGGACAACGGCAGGAAGCGATACGCCACGATGCCGACCAGCATGATCGCCGCCATCAGCAGCGAGGTCGCGACCGGCCGCAGGATGAAAGTGCGCGACGGGCTCACGCCGATTTCCCGATGTTCCGCGTCACTCCGGATTGCGCCGCCGGCGCTGGCCGTCGGGGGCCGCGGCCGGTTTGGCCGGTGCGGCCGCGGACGGTTGCGTGCCCGCCGCCGGCTGTTCCCCCGAGGGCGCCTGCGGCTGAGCGGCGCCGGTCCCCGTATTGCGCGCCAGCCGCACCTTGGCCCCCTCCTTCAGCCGATCGGCACCATCGGTGACGACGAGCTGCCCGGGATCGAGTCCCTTCGTGACGACGATGCGCCGATCGTCGCCGGGGCCGAGCGTGACGGGCTGGGCCGTCACCGTCTCGTCGGGCTTCACGACGTAGACGAAGGTTCCCGGCGCGCCGCGCTGAACCGCCGAATTCGGGATCAGATCGGCGCCACGCACCGTATCGACCAGCAGCTGAATGTTGACGAACTGATTCGGAAACAGCGTCTGCTCGGGATTATCGAAGATCGCCCGCAACTTGACGGTGCCGGTGGTGGGATCGATCTGGTTGTCAATTGTCTCGAGGCGTCCGACAGCGAGACGGGTCGTGCCGGTGCGGTCGAATGCCGTCGCGGCGAGGCTTGCGCCGCCATGGACGCGCTGTGCCACGGCCGGCAGCTTGTCCTCCGGCAGCGTGAAGATTGCCGAGATCGGCTGCAGCTGGGTGATGACAATGATACCGTTAGCATCGCTCGTCTGCACGTAATTGCCGGGATCCACCTGGCGCAGCCCGACCCGGCCGCTGACCGGCGCGACGATCCGGCAGTAGGTCAGGTTCAGTTTTTGTGTATCGACCTGCGCCTGATCGGCTTGCACGGTGCCGCGGTTCTGCTGGACCAGCGCGGCCTGAGTGTCGAGCGTCTGGCGCGCGATCGAGTTCTGTGCCACCAGCGTCTTGTAACGAGCTAGATCGACCTCGGAGTTCTTGAGCACCGCCTGATCCTTGGCGAGCTGTCCATCCGCCTGAGCCAGCGCAACCTGATACGGCCGCGGGTCGATCTGCGCGAGGAAATCGCCCTTGTTGACCATCTGGCCTTCCTTGAAGGCGCCCTCGATCAGCTGGCCGTTGATCTGCGTCTTGACCGTGACCATGGCCAGCGGCGTCACCGTACCGAGCCCGCTCAGCACGACCGGCATGTCGCCTTTTTCGACCGCGGCAGTGCCGACCGGCATCGGGCCGCCGGACTGGAAGCGCCCGGTCTGCGGCGTCTGTGGGCCGGAGCGGAAAACCAACCAGAGAACCAACGCGGCGCCGATCAGCAGAAGGATTCCGTAACCCAATAGGCCGCGCAGCCGCGAGGGCGGCGGCGGCGGTGCGCCCGGGCCGCGGGTGCGCTGCGGCTCGTCGAGATCGGGGAGGGCCGGAGGACTCGGCGGCATCTCGATGCCGGGCCGATCGGCCCGATCGCCGCGGCGGCGCGGCGGCGCCTCGGGCAATGACAGCGGGTTCGGTTGGTCCTCCATGAAGCCTAGGCCGGGCTCAGTCGGGCAATAGCGGACAGCCGCCGCGCAAGCGCCCGCCTCCCGTGCCACTGGATGCCCATGCCCTGACCTCGTCCGTTCAAGACTTTACGGAATGAGCCGCCGATCCCTCCCCGGGGCTTCCACGTATCGATATCGGCGGAGTTAAGCAATCTTCGCGTTCCCCGATGCCGAGATTGCGTCCGCCTCGCCTGGCTCGCAATGCCAAAACGGACGTCCTCTCGTCTCCGGCTCTTCCGTCGCGGCGGCGCATCGTCTCAAATGGCGGTCCATTCAGGTGGCGAGGGTGTAGGCGATGGCGGCGAATCTTTCTGTGCAAAGCGGCGGCCAGCTAGTCGTCGCGGCGTTGCGGGCGCATGGCGTCGAGATGGCGTTCAGCGTCGCCGGCGAAAGCTATCTCGAAGTGCTCGATGCACTCTACGACGCACCGGAGATCCGCCTGATTACCTGCCGCCAGGAAGGCGGGGCGGCGTTTATGGCGGAAACCTACGGGAAGCTGACCGGCAAACCCGGCGTATTGCTGGTGACGCGTGGGCCAGGCGCCTGCAATGCCTCGATCGGGGTGCACACCGCATTTCAGGATTCGACGCCGATGGTCGTGCTGGTCGGCCAGGTGGCACGCCACCAGATCGACCGCGAGGCGTTCCAGGAGGTGGATTTCCGCAAGATGTTCGCGCCGCTCGCCAAATGGGTGACGCAGATCGACCTCGCCGACCGGGTGCCGGAGCTGATGAACCAGGCGTTTCAGGTCGCGACCTCCGGGCGCCCCGGCCCGGTCGTCGTGGCGCTGCCTGAGGACATGCTGCGCGACCGCCATGCCGCCGCCGTGGTCGGGCCATTCCGCGCGGTGCGGGCGCATCCCGGCGCCGCCGATCTGGCCGAAATGCGCCGCCTGCTTGCCGCCGCCGAGCGCCCGATCATGCTGGTCGGCGGCAGTGGCTGGAGCGATGCGGCCGCGGCCGACATCGCCCGTTTCGCGATGGCCAACGAGCTGCCGGTATGCTGCTCGTTCCGCCGGCAGGACATCGTCGATAATCGGCTCCCGTGCTTTGTCGGCGATCTCGGCACCGGCGCCGCACCGAGCCTCGTCGCGCGCATCAAGGCGGCCGATCTGGTGCTGGCGGTCGGAGCCCGGATCGGCGAGATCACCTCGCAGGGATACACGCTCTTCGAGGTGCCCGATCCCGGCAAGACCCTGATCCATGTCCATGCGGCCGCCGAGGAATTAGGTCGCGTGTTCCGCCCGACCCTGGCGATGCAGTCGGGCATGCCCGAATTTGCCACGGCGGCCGTCGCGTTGGAGCCAGTCGCGCGACCGCGCTGGCAGGCGTGGCGAGCCGAAGCGCGCGCCGAATACGAGGCAGGGCTCGTGCCGACCCCGCTCACCGCCTCGCCGCCGCTCGATCTCGGCCGGATCATGACTTGGCTACGCGAGCGCCTGCCCGACGATGCGATCGTCACCAGCGACGCCGGCAATTTCAGCGGCTGGCCGAACCGCTTTCTGCAATACCGCCGGCCCGGGCGGCAGCTCGGCCCGACCAGCGGCGCGATGGGCTACGGCGTGCCGGCGGCGGTCGCCGCCAAACTGGTATATCCCGGCCGGGTCGTCGTCGGCTTTTGCGGCGATGGCGGCTTCATGATGACCGGGCAGGAGCTGATGACCGCATCGAGCGAAGGGGTCGGGCCGATCATCCTGCTGTTCAACAACGCGATGTACGGCACGATCCGCATGCATCAGGAGCGGCGTTTTCCCGGGTGAGTCGTCGGCACCACGCTGAAGAACCCGGATTTCGCCGCCCTCGCCCGCGCCTATGGCGGGTTTGGGGCGACGGTTGCGCGAACCGAGGAATTCGCGCCGGCTTTCGAAAAGGCGGTCGCGTCGGGCCGACCGGCGATCATTGAATTGCGGATGGACCCGGAGATGATCACGACGGGCACGACATTGTCGGCGCTGCGCCGTCAGGCCGAAACTGCGAAGGCGTGACGATGGCGGGCGTCGCTCGGCAGAGCTGGGAACCCGAACGCTATGCCGAGGCCGGCGCATTCGTGGCGGTGCTCGGCATGCCGGTCGTCGAGCTGCTCGACCCACGGCCCGGCGAGCGTGTCCTCGATCTCGGCCGCGGCGACGGTGCGCTGTCTGGGAAAATCGCGGCCGCCCGGCGCCAGGGTCATCTTGGTCGATGCCGCGCCCGACGGTACTGACGAGCAACATCGAACTCCGGTTCGATGGGTTCTGTGAGGCCTTTCTGCAAGCCATGCCGGACCCGAGCGGGGCCGTGGCGCAGCGCGAACCGCCGAGCTGTTGCGCCCCGTCTTGCAGGCCGAGGACGGACGCTGGATCGTCGATTACGTAAGGCTGGGTTTTCGCGCTCGGCTCCCGCGAACCCCTGATACTTCAGCCCGCGTTCTCCTTCGCCCAGCGGGCGACATCGGCATGGGTGGCGAACCAAACGCCGGGTCGGGACCGGGCAAGACGGATCAGCTCCTCGATTATCCAGATGCGCGAGCGGTAGCTGATGACATGCGGGTGCATCGTCAGCTGGAACAGCCCGCCCTCCTCGTAGGCTGCCTCGAACTCGCGGCGGAAGATGTCGAGGACATCGGCCGGCGGGGTGTACGGCCGCAGCGACGAGAAGCGGTTCATCATAAAATAGACCGCATCGTCGCGTACCCATTCGACCGGCAGCTCGACGACGCCGCACGGCTCGCCATCGAGCAAGAGCTCGTAGCAATCCTCGTCCGACATCAGAGAGGAATCGTAAAGGAGGCCCATCTCCTTTTCGATTTCGAGCGTGCTCCAGCTGAAATCCCAGGATGGCGTGCGCAACCCGACCGGCCTGACACCGCTAACCTTTTCCAGCGTGTCGGCCGAGCGCAGCATCAGGTCGCGCTCGGCTTCGTAAGGCAGCACCGAATTGAGCTCGTGGATCCAACCGTGAATGCCGATCTCGTGGCCCTCGGCGATGACGCGCCGTTGCTCGTCGGGATGCAGCAGGGCGGTGACGGCCGGAACGTAAAATGTCGCCTTGACATCGTAGCGCTCGAGCAGCCGGAGGATGCGCGGCACGCCGACCCGATTACCGTATTGTCCCCAGGCGAGCCGCCCGATCGACTTGCCGCCGTCGCGCAAATCGCTGGTTTCATGATCGCTGTCGAAGGATAGCGCGACCGCGCAACGTGCGCCGCCCGGCCAGCTCGCCGGGCGCAATGGGCGGCCGGCCCGCACCCGTCCGACGAGCTTGCGCCAATGCTCCTCCGGCCACTGCCATGGTTCGAGATCGGATTTGGGGGCGTTCATGGCCTCTCCTTCGGTGATGCGGGATCGAGAGAAATGGTCGGAGCGGTGAGATTCGAACTCAC
>VAZR01000129.1 GCA_005888515.1 Alphaproteobacteria bacterium
TAGGCGAGGCAGTTGACGCCGCCGCCGACCAGCGCCCCGAGCGTCAGATAGAGCTGCCATGGCTCTCGGATCAGCGTCGCCAATAAGAGGCCGGCGCCCATCGTGAAAACCCCGATCTCGATGACCAGCCTCGGACCGCGCTGATCGAGCAGCCGGCCGAC
The DNA here is from genome assembly GCA_005888515.1 of Alphaproteobacteria bacterium. Lineage (GTDB taxonomy): Bacteria > Pseudomonadota > Alphaproteobacteria > ATCC43930 > CGMCC-115725 > DATARH01. Next base: position 162 of record VAZR01000129.1, read on the forward strand.
CCAGGGGGTGACCATGGCCGACACCAGAAAGCCGAACGAGAAGGCGCCGGCCGTGACGCCCCGCTCCCAGCCGAACTCGTCGAGGATCGCCGGAAACAGCAGCGAGAAGGCGGTGCGCGCGTTGACCCCAACCGCCATCGTCACGAACGCGATCGCGACGAGCAGCCAGCCGTAGAAGAACGGCAGGCGCAGCGGCGGTTTGCGGGCGAGGTCGCTCAAATTGCTGTTCCGGGTCGGGTGGGGCTTCTTTGCAGCGGGGCGCGCCGGCGGGACAGCCGCTTCACCATTGCCGGCGCGCGGCGGTCACCTTAGCTTCTAGCCAGTTCCGGATCAGGAGGAAAAGCGATGGCCGAGAGCGTTCAGATCCGCGAAGTCGGAATGCGCGACGGGCTGCAGTCGATCGCCGAGATCATGCCGACCGAAACCAAGCTCGCCTGGCTCGACGCCGAATACGCCGCCGGGGTCCGCGAGATCGAGGTCAGCTCTTTCGTGCCTCCGAAGCTGCTGCCGCAGCTCGCCGATGCCGAGGCGGTTGTGAAACACGCGTTGACCCTGCCGGGGCTGACCGTGTCGGCGCTGATCCCGAATTCGCGCGGCGCCGAGCGCGGCCTCGCCCTCGGCGTGCACGAGATGAATTTCGTGCTGTCGGTCAGCGAGGGACACAATCTCTCGAATGTGCGGCGCAGCACCGAGGAATCGGTCGCCGATTTCCGCCGGGTCGTCGAATTGTGCCGCGAGCAGGGCGGCGCCAACCGGCCGCGCGTTAATTGCGGCCTCGCCACCAGCTTCGGCTGCACGATCGAGGGCGATGTCGATGAGGACCGGGTGCGGCGCATCGCCAACGAGGTCGCCGCCGCCGGCGCCGACGGCATCATCCTCGCCGACACGGTCGGCTACGGTAACCCGGCGGCGATCGGACGCGTGTTCCGTCGCGTCATCGCCGATATCGCGCCGGTGCCGGTGGCGGCGCATTTCCACGACACGCGGGGGCTCGGGCTGGCCAATGTGCTGGCCGCCTTCGCAGCGGGCTGCAAGGCGTTCGACGCCTCGCTCGGCGGGCTCGGCGGCTGCCCCTATGCGCCGGGCGCGACCGGCAACATCGTCCTCGAAGACACCGTCTTCATGTTCGAGTCGATGGGGCTGGAGACCGGGATCGATTTGGAGAAACTGGCAGCGGCGCGCGAGATCGTCCACCGCGCACTGCCCGAGGTCATGCTCTACGGCGCGATCGCCAAGGCCGGCCTGCCGCGCAACTTCCACCCCGTCGCGCAGGCGGCGTAGCGCGCCTCAGCTGCCTTGGAGAGTTAAAGTATCCTGCGGTCTCAGATAAAATTTTAGTCCCGGCGAAAGCCGGGATCCACGGCGGCAAACGCACGAGCGGTTGATTGGTGGATCCCGGCTTTCGCCGGGACGACGGAACAATACATACGAAAACGGCGCCGGCTCTCGATGTGTCAGCCGACCGGGACGAAATCGTAGATACCGACGCCCTGCACGATCAGGAACTTGCACGGGCCATCCTCGACGCCATGCACGCAATGCGCGGTCTTTGGCGGCACGGCGCAGCGCTGCCCCGGCTCGAGACGGTACGCGTTCCGCGGCGCCCGCGTCTCGACCAGCATCGGACCCTCCAGGCACACAAAGCTGTCGGTGATGTCGCTGTGATAATGCCAGGGCACCTCCTGCCCCGCCGCCAGGGTCAGGACCGAGACGCGCATATCGGCACCCTCGGACACGACCTCGCTGCCGGCGATCTCGTAGCTGCCGCGATTGCGGTTCTGCATCGCTCCGCTCCTCATCACGAAACCTCAGAATAGCAGCTTCCGGGTTGCTTGCCGCGCGGTTGAAATCAAGGCAGCATCGGCGCGGCGCCCCGCCCGGCGCCGAAAAAGAGAAGGCGGAGGGGGAAATGCGGCACGGGCTCGGATGGTATGGCGCGGCAGTCGCAGTGTTCGTGTTTGGCGTCGGCGCAAGCGCCGTGCAGGCGCAGCTGATGATCGTCGGCAATGACGAGAAGATCACCTTTGATGAGAACAACAAGGCGGTCAATCACGAGCCGGGCAAGGACAGCGTCTCGATCGTCGACATTTCCAAGCCCGACGCGCCGAAGATCGTCGCGACTTTCCCGCTCGCCAACTCGATCGTCGGGCCGCCGACCAACCTGGCAATCCATCCCTCCGGCGAGATCGCGCTGATCGCCAATTCGGTCAATCCCGAGAAGGAAGGTGATGTCTGGAAGAATGTGCCCGACGACAAAATCTCCGTGATCGATCTGAAGGCGTCGCCACCCAAGGTGATCGCCACCGTCAATGCCGGCAAGCAGGCGTCGGGCATGGCGATTGCGCCGAAGGGCGACATCGCGCTCGTCGCCAACCGGGCCGCCGGCAGCGTGTCGGTGCTGTCGATCAAGGGGAAGGAGGTCAAGGTCATCGACACGGTCGAGATTGGCGCGGCCGCCGACCAGGTGTCGACGGTTGCGATCACGCCCGACGGAAAGCGCGCGCTCGCCGTCAAATCGGCGGCCAACAAGGTGGCGCTCTTATCGATCGACGGCGAAAAGGTCACCTATGACAAGCGCGACCTGCCCCCGGGCATCTACCCGTACAATGTTGGCGTCACGCCGAACGGCAAGCTCGCAATCACCGCCGATAACGGCGCCGGCGGCGGCTCCGACGGCAATGTCGATTGCGTCTCGGTCATCGACCTCGAAGCAAACCCGCCGCGGGTCATCGACCATGTCGTGATAGGCGACGCGCCGGAAGGGTTCGCGATCAGCCCGAAGGGCGATTTCGCCGTCGCGGTGCTGCTGCAGGGTTCCAATGCCGACAAGAAAGCCCCCCACTACCATCCGACCGGCGCGGTCGTCGCGCTGAAGATCGACGGCAAGAAGGTGACGAAAACCGGCGAGGTGCAGGTCGGCGGATTACCGGAGGGCGTCGCGTTCAGCGCCGATGGCAGCTATCTCTATGTCGGCAACTTCATCGACCAGGACATGTCGATATTGAAGGTCGACGGCGACAAGCTGACCGACACCGGCAAGCGCTTCAAATTGCCGGGGCATCCGGCATCGATGCGCAGCGGCCCGCAGTAGCACGCTCCCATCGCCTTGCAATGGTTGACAACAGTAGCGTTTACCCAACCCGCGGGAGAAAATAGCTCCTGCTATTCTTTCGTTCCGCTAGTCAACCCTGGGTTTACCAGTATTGCACTTCGGCGCACCCGGTATTCGCGCTGAACGATAATTGCGGAACACTGCATCGCGCGGCTTGTTCGGTGGTGAGGGCACGCGGGTTGTCGTGCCTGAAGCAGTGGAGGAGCCCGTATGAAGCATGCATTAAAAGCCGTGATTGCCCTGGCGCTGGGGGCCGGTTTGGCCACCGCCGCGCAGGCGCACGGCATCAATCAGCAACAAAGCGCTGCGCCTGGCAGCCAGATCCAGAGCGCCGCGCCGGCCAAGAACATGCAGGCTGCAGCCCCGCAGAGAAAACAGCGGCACGCCAAGGCTCAGAAGGCCATGAAACCAGGCCAGAACATCCGGCAGGCGCAGCTTCGGCTGAAATCGGAAGGCCTGCTGAAGGGCAAGGTGACCGGCAAGATGGATCGGCAGACCCGTCTCGCGCTCGCCAAAGAGAAGCGTACTCAGCTGGCCCGTTCCGGTTCGAGCATGCAGAAGACGCGCATAGCGCATGCGCGCATGCCAAAAGCGCAGACGACCGGTGTCGGCTCGAGCATGCCGAACAACAAGAACACCGCTGGCGCGCCGATGACCTCCCCGACGAACCCGGCCCCGGCCGGCGCCGGCGGGACGACCTCGACCACTCCGTCGACCGCTCCGGCGACCCCAACCCCGCCGAGCGGCACCCCGGCCAACAAGTAAGGCCGAGATCTCCGGTCCTCGCCTGACAGCCATGCCGGCCGCCAATACGGCCGGCATGGTTTTTTAGCTCTGACCGAGGAAGCCATCGGCGCGCAGGCAGGCGCGCGCCGCCGCATCGATGATCGCCTCTGAATCGATTCCATAGACGCGATACAAATCGGGGATGTCGCCCGACTGGCCGAAATGATCGACGCCGAGCGGCACCAGCGTCGTCGGCGCGATGCTGCCGAGCCAGGACAGTGTCGCGGGATGAGAGTCGCTGACGGTCACCAGAGCGGCGCCGGAGCGAAGCCGCGACAACAGCCGCTCGGCCACGCTTCTCTTGCCACACGCCAGCGCCGCCCGCCACTCGCCGTGCAGCCGATCGGGCGACGTCACCGCGAGCAGGCCGGCGCCGGGCACATCCTCGCGCAGTGCTTCGTAAGCGGCGAGCGCCTCCGGCGCGACCGCGCCGCAATAGGCGATCGCCAGCTCCGATCCGGGCTCGGGTTCGCGCAGCCAGTAGGCGCCGGCGACGATCGCCTCGGCGAGGGCCGGATCGATCTCGCGCTCGGGCTGCTCGATCGGCCGGGTCGAGAGCCGGAAATAAACCGATTGGCCGTCATCGCGCTGGATCTCTTCCAGCGCCCAGCGCAGCAGCACAGTCAATTCGTCGGCATAGGCCGGCTCGAAACCGACGAGACCCGGTTGCGCGATGCCGACCAGCGGCTCCAGCACCGATTGATGCGCGCCGCCTTCCGGAGCGAGGGTAATGCCGGAGGGGGTGGCGACCAGAATGAAGCGGGCGTCCTGGTAGAGCGCGTAATTCAGCGCGTCGAGGCCGCGCTTGATGAACGGGTCGTAGAGCGTGCCGATCGGCAGCAGGCGCGCCCCAAATAACGGCCCGGCGAGGCCGAGCGCGGCGAGCAGCAGGAACAGATTGCTCTCCGCGATGCCCAATTCGATGTGCTGGCCTTGCGGCGACATGCCCCAGCGCTGCGCCGAGACGACCTTTTCCTCGCGAAACGTATCGGCGCGCTCGGCGCGGTCGAAGATGCCGCGGCGGTTGACCCAGGCGCCGAGATTGGTCGACACGGTGACATCGGGCGATGTCGTCACAAGCCGCTCGGCGAGCGCATCGTCGGAAGTCGCCAGGGCACCGAGGATGCGGCCGAAGGCTTCCTGGGTCGACAGATGCCGTCCGCGCGGCGTGGCGATCGCTGGAACCGGGATCGGCGGCGGATGATGCCGGCGCATGCGCTCGGCCGCGAGCGGCACCTCGGCCAGAAATGCTTCCAGCTCCTCAGCCGGCAGATCGAGACCGGAGAAACGCTCCCATTCGGCGCCTTGCGGCACGCCCATGCTACGCTGGAACGTCGCCATCTGCTGCGGGTTCATCAGCCCGGCATGGTTGTCCTTGTGGCCCGCTAAAGGCAGGCCGTAGCCCTTGATCGTATAGGCGATAAAGCAGGTCGGCTGGTCGTCGGTGACGCCGTGAAAGGCGTCGAGCACCGAGCCCATGTCGTGCCCCGCGAGGTTGGTCATCAGCCGCGCCAGCGACTCGTCGTCATGCTCGTCGAGGATCGCGCGGATGCCGGGGTAGCGGTTGAGGTCGCGGCGCAAATGCTCGCGCCACCCCTCGCCGCCCTTATAGACCAGCGCCGAATAGAGCGAGTTCGGGCAGGCGTCGATCCATTCGCGCAATTGCTCGCCATCCGGTCGGGCGAAGGCGGCCTGCAGCAGCCGGCCGTATTTCAGCGTGACGACCCGCCAGCCAAACATCTCGAACAGCGCATCTATGCGGCCGAACAGCCGGTCGGATACGACGGCATCGAGGCTCTGGCGGTTGTAGTCAACCACCCACCAGAGGTTGCGGACATCGTGCTTCCAGCCTTCGAGCAAGGCCTCGAAGATGTTGCCTTCGTCGAGCTCGGCATCGCCGGCGAGCGCGATCATGCGGCCCGGAGGTGTGTCGGCCGGGACAAGGCGCTTCAGCCGCAGGTAATCCTGGACCAGTGACGCAAACAGGGTGACCCCAACCCCAAGACCAACCGAGCCGGTCGAAAAATCGACGATGTCGCCATCCTTGCTGCGCGAGGGGTAGGCCTGGGCGCCGCCGAGGGCGCGGAACCGCTCCAGTTTGTCGCGGCTCTGGTGCCCAAGCAGATATTGCAGCGCGTGGAATAGCGGCGCGGCATGCGGCTTGACCGCGACCCGATCCTGCGGCCGCATGACGTCGAGATAGAGCGCCGTCATCAAGGTCGCGACCGAGGCGCTCGACGCCTGATGGCCGCCGACCTTGAGGCCATCCCGGCTCGGCCGGATGTGGTTGGCGTGGTGGATCATCCAGGTCGAGAGCCACAGCGCCTTCTTTTCGAGCGCCATCAGGCAGGCCAGCCGGTCGGCCGATGCCTGATCCGGCTCCGGAACGCGCCCCTGCTTCAAAGAAGGGTCGGGCACTGCCCGCAGCATCCTGGGTTCCTTCCCGCGCTATGCCCCTTTATATGGAGCGCCTGGGCCGGCATTCTGCCGCCTGCTTTGACAGAACGCCGATCATGCCTAAATACGATGCTTAGATACACTGGTGGGCCAAGCCCGGCGAGACGGAGTACGGAGCATATGTCAGAGGTCACCAGCGAGCGCCAGATCATCATCACGGACAGCGCGGCGCGCCGTATCACCGCGCTCAAGGCGCAGGAAGCGGCCGAGGAAGGCGCTTTCCTGCGCATCGCGGTGTCAGGCGGCGGCTGTTCCGGTTTCCAATACGGGCTGACTTTCGACAACGAGACAAATGCCGACGATATCGTCTTTGATCACGGCGGGGTCAGGGTCGTGGTTGACGACGTCTCGCTCGACCTATTGAACGGCGCCGAGGTCGATTTTGTCGAGGA
>VAZR01000130.1 GCA_005888515.1 Alphaproteobacteria bacterium
CAACAGGGTGATGCCCTTGGCGCTCTGTTGCAGCGGCGGCAGACTGGCTGCGAGATCGGGCTTCTGGGTTGCCGATACTGGTTTGGCGGCGCTGTTCTCGACGATGCCGACGCGCAGGGATTGGTGCCAGAAGCGCTCGAAATCGCCGATGCCGCGCTCTGCGGCCGTACGCTGCCAATAATTGCGCAGCAGTGCGTAATCATCGGGCAAACTGTCGCCCTGCAACACCGCCAGCACCTGATGCGCCGAATGGCCGCCGTAAAGCGGAAGAGTTTGCGGCTGCTGGATCGTCGCGGTGCCGTCGAAGGCGCGGGCATCGCCCCAGCTCTCGTACGGATGCGCCATCGGCACCTGCCAGGTGCTGGCAAGCGCGGTTTCGTCGGCGTAGAGCGACAGGCAGACCGACAACGATACACGGCTCAGCGCGGCGGTGAAATCGAGATCGGCCGGGGCGGCGTAGACCGGGTTGCTGCCGAGCATGACCAGCGTATCGACCTTGCCGGCCTGCATGTCGGCGACGAGCTCGGCGAGGCCCTGGCGCTGTGGCGAGGGGTTCGCCGCGACCGGTTCGATGGCTCTGATAGTCGTCCCGAAATTGCCGAGCGCGCTGTTGATCGCGTGGCCAAGGATATGCAATGTCGCGGGCTGCTCGGGACCGAGATGGATCAGCGAATGGCCGCGACGCTGCTGCAGATCCTCGGCGGCGGCCTTGAGCCAAGCGATCTGCGGCAAGTCGGATTGCAGCCACTCGCTCGGCCCGGCGCCGACCGCGCCGGCGAGATGGCGCAAGGCGCGCTCGATCTCCGCCGGTGCCAGCGCCAGCCGGTGGTCGGCCTTGGCGCCGAGCAGGGTCGGGGTACTCTCGACCGCATAGATGCGGCTCATCGCGCCATCGGTTTCGGTGGGACGCCGCTTGGTCATCAGATCGCGGGCATAGGCGAGATGACCGGGCGCACGGGAGATCAAGTCGCTCTCGACCGCGAAGATCACGTCGGCGGCGGTTAAATCGTAGGTGAGGTCGAGCGGCCGGCCGAACGCGGCTTGTGCCGCCTGCAGCGCTTCGTCACGGTCGAGCGGGTCCCATTGATGCCAGCGCATTGCCGGGAATTGCAGCTGCAATGCCGCGATCTGCGCGATCAGGCTCGGCGAGGTCGTCGTGCCGGTCAGCAGGCGCAGCCCGGAGCCGTGGTTCTTTGCCCATTCACCGCGGCGTTCGATGATCGCGGTGACGAACGCCTCCCAGGAGGTGATCTGCCCCTGGTGAAGGATCGATTGCGTCCGGTGCGGATCGTAGAGGCCGAGGATGCTTGCCTGCATGATCGCGCTGGCGGCGCCGCGGCTCGCCGGATGATCCGGGTTGCCCTCGATCTTGACCGGCCGTCCGGTGCGGTGCGTCACCAGCACACCGGCAGCGTAGCCGCCCTCGGTCACCGCAGTCGCGTAGGCGCGCGCCAGGCCGGGCACGATGCCGGGCGGCATCTCGACATAGGGCAGAAGCCGCCGCGGGTTCTCCTCCGGCCCGCACCCCGATAACCCGCCGGACAGTCCGCCCAGCGCCAGCGACGCCGCCATCAATCGCAGGAAATTGCGGCGCTCAATTGTGCCCAACTCCCGGCCGAGCCGCGCCGCCTGCCGTTCGAAACCGGCCGCGATCTCCGGTATCTCCGCCAGTTCGTCGAGCGTGCGCCAATAAACCCGGCGCTGCGTGTCGGGGCCGCTCATCGGTGACACACCGTGCAATCGGACAGCGTGTTGGGATGGATGCGATACGCCGCCAGCAGCTGCGCGCCGGAGGGCGTATCGGCGGTGCGTCGCCAGTGCGGGTCGAAAACTTTGTCGGGAGGGCGCAGCCGCGGCGCCGGGTTGCGGTGACAATCGAGACACCAGCGCATCGTCAGATCGGTGGCGCGCCGGGTCAGCGGCATATCGCCGATCGGCCCATGGCACTCGGTGCAGCCGACCCCCTTTGCGACATGAATGCTGTGATCGAAATAGACGTAATCGGGCAACGTGTAGACTCGGTTCCAGCGCAGCGGCTTCTTTTCAGCGAGGCTTTGCCGCACCCGCGCCAGCATCGGGGCGTTGGTCCAGATCTGCGAATGACAGGTCATGCAGGTCTCGGTCGGCGGCATGCCGGCGCTCGGCGTGAATTCGACCGAGCTGTGGCAATAGCGGCAATCGATGCCGAGGCCGCTGACGTGGTGCTGATGACTGAATTGCACCGGCTGAAGAGCGGTCAGCGACACCTGTGTGTTGTAGTGCATCAGCGGCACGCCCCAGATGAGGAACGCCGCGAACAGGGCGAGCGCGGCAAGGGCGAGCAGCGTGGCATTGGTGACAAGGTTCGCTCTTGGGCCAAAGATCGCAGCCATGTTGCCGCCCCGGCTCCGGCCGGCTGCCCGGCGGCTGCCCTAAACGAGCCGCCAACGTTAGTAGGTTGGTTTCGTTCCGGAATGCGGCCAATCTCGGCGACGGAGGGAGTCAGATGAGCAGACTCGGTATCGCGTTTTCCGGCGGCGCCAGCCCGGCCGAGATCGTCGATTGCGTCAAGCTCGCCGAGGCGCTCGGCTACGAGTCCGCCTGGGTTGCCGAAGGGCATGGCGGCGATCAATTCGCGGTGCTGGCGGCCTGCGCCAGAGAGACCTCGCGGATCGGGCTCGGCACCGGTATTACCAGCGTCTTCGTGCGCACCGCGCCGACGATCGCGATGGCGGCCGCGACGGTCGACGATCTGTCGGGCGGGCGGTTCATCCTCGGCATCGGATCGAGCCACAAGGTGCAGGTCGAGGCCGAGCACGGCGTCACGTATTCGAAGCCGCTGACCCGGACCCGCGAAACCGTCGCGTTGATCCGCGCGTTGTTGCGCGACGGCCGGGTCGAATATCGCGGCGAGACGATCCGGATCGAGGGGTTCGATCTATGGTTCGCGCCGCACCGGAAGGAGATCCCGATCTATCTGTCGGCGGTGTTCGAGAAGATGAGCGAGCTGTGCGGCGAGATCGCCGAGGGCGTGATCCTGACCCGCAGCTCGCTCGGCACCGCGGCCAAGGTGCGGCAGGCGCTGGCGGTCGGTGCGGCGCGTGCGGGCCGTGACGCAAGCCGGATCGCGATTACCTCATTGCTGCCGACGGTGGTCGCCGAGAGCCGCTGCGAGGCATTCGCCGCGTTGCGTCCGGGGTTGGCGTTCTATGCCGGGTTTTTCCCCCGCTACAACCGGCTGATGGCCGAGCACGGCTTTGTCGAAGAGGCGGCCGCGATCGCCGCGGCCTGGTCGCGCGGCGACCGGGAAGCCGCCGAGCGGGCGGTCAGCGATGCAATGATCGACGCATCGAGCATCGCCGGCACGCCGGAAGAGTGCCGCGAGCGGATCGAAGCCTACCGGCAATCGGGCATCGATCTGCCGATCCTGAGCCCCTTCGCCCGCGGCCCGGGCTCAAAGGCGCGCTTCGAGGCGGCGATCCGCGCCTGCGCCCCAGCCAAAAGCAATATTTAACGCAAAGGACGCCAAGGATGCGCAAAGGACGCGAAGGTGCTGCGGCACCCATCGCGACCATCGCGTCTCCTTTGGTCATTCGCGCTAAATGGGTTTCTTTCTTTTAGTTTCCCCGGAGCTACTGCGCGATGAAGCCGCCGTCGATGACCAGCTCGGTGCCGGTCACAAACGAGGCTTCGTCGGAGGCGAGGAACAACACGCCATAGGCGACCTCGATCGGCTTGCCGAGGCGGCGCAGCGGGGTCAGCGCAATCTTGTCGTCGCGCTCGCCGGCATTGGTCGCGTTCAGCATCGGCGGCAGGTAACCGGGGTGCACGCTGTTGACCCGGATGCCGAGCGGCCCATAGCGCACCGCGGCGGCCTTGGAATAAATCCGCACCGCGCCTTTCGAGGCGCCATAGGCGGGGTGGCCGCTGGCGCCGCCGACAAAACCCATGATCGAACTGATGTTGACGATCGCGCCGCCGCCGGTCTTCGCCATCTGCTCGGCGGCGAGCTTGGTGCCTAGAAAGACGCTGGTCTGGTTGACCGCGATGACCCGGTTCCAGCCATCGATGCCGTCGGGATCGCCGACCGAGCTGCCGGAAATCCCGGCATTGTTGACCAGGATGTCGAGCCGGCCGTAGGTCTGCAGCGTCTTGGCGATCAACGCCTTCCATTGCGGTTCGCTGGTCACGTCGATCTTGGCCGCGCCGGCCTCGCCGCCGGCATTGCGGATCTCGGCCGCGACCCGCTCCGCCTCGCCGCCGAGGATGTCCGCCACCATAACCTTGGCGCCTTCCTGCGCGAACAGGCGCGCTTCGGCCTCACCCATGCCGTGCCCCGCCCCGGTGATGATCGCGACCTTGTCCTTGAGGCGCATCGCTCCCTCCCTCGCATTCGCTAGATTGGCGGCGAATTTAGCTCAGGTTCGCTTTCAAGGTGGAACCCCCAAACTGTCTTGGCCGGGCTTGGCCCGGCTATCCACGAAAAAACTCGTGGATCCCCGGGCCAAGCCCGGGGATGACCGATCTGGGGGAGCGGTATGAAACGAAGCAAATTTTGGTCTAGTTTATGCGCTTAATGTGACTGCTTGGAAGGCCGTCATGCCCTCACCCCTCGCCGCCCTGAACCTGATCGCCACGCCCGGACAGCGCCGCGCCACTCTGGAGGTGGCGCGCGAGATCGAGCGGCGCGGCTTTGCCGGGATCTCGGTGTCGAGCTCGTTCGCCAACATGGCGCAATGCACCGGACTGGCCTTCGCGACAGAGCGCATCACCTTCGCGACCGCGATCGCGCCGATCTATGCGCAGACGGTCGAGGAATTCGCGCATGGCGCCGCCTACATCCACGAAATCTCGGGCGGGCGGTTTCAGTTCGGCATCGGCGTCGCGCACGGACCGAGCCATGTCCGGATGGGGGTGACGCCCGGCAAGCCGCTCGCCGATATCCGCGCCTTTGTCGCGAAGTTCAAATCCTACGACAACATCGGCGGCCTGCCGCCGGTGATCCTGGCGACGTTGCGCAAGCGGATGATCGCGTTGGCCGGGGAGATCGCCGAGGGCATGGTGTTCTCCGGCGGCAGCCGCGCGCATATGGCCGAGTCGCTGGCGGTGTTGCCGGCGGAGAAGCGCGCCGACCCGGCCTTCTTCATCGGCAACCGCATCCGCACCTGCATTTCCGACGACATCGCCGAGGCGAAGGCGGTGCTGCGGCAAACCATGAGCCATTACGCCGATCTGCCCTATTACCGCAACTACTGGAAGGAAGCCGGCTACATCGAGGAGATGACTGCGATCGAGGCGGCGCTCGCCGCCGGCCGGCGAGACGAGGTGCCGCGCTATTTGACCGACCGCTGGCTCGCCGATGTCACATTGTTCGGACCCGCCGCGAAGGTGCGCGACGGGCTCGACGCCTGGCGCGAGGCCGGCATCCGCACGCCGGTCGTCGTGCCGCTATCGCCCGATGGCGACCAGAACGCCGCGCTTGCGCAGGTCTTTGCCGCGTTCGCAGATTGAGCGTCCCATTGGTTTTGACTGGGATCGCGGTGGTGCGTCCTTCGACTGCTCGCTTCGCTCGCGCTCAGGATGAGGTTATTTCTTGGATGCCATTACCGATTCACCTCATCCTGAGGAGGGCCGCGAAGCGGCCCGTCTCGAAGGACGCAGGTCGCTTCTGCAGTTTAGTTTGAAGGGAGGACAGGATGGCTCTGGTACCGCTGGCGACGAAAGGCCACTACTTTCACGTCTATGATTTCAAGGTGAAGCCCGGGCGCGGCGACGAGTTCGTCGAGCTGTTCAACAAATTCGATTACGGCGACAACAACCCGTTCCACCGCTCGACGGCGCAGGTGAAGGACGGCGTGTTGTGCCGCGACACCGCCGACCCCGACCATTTCTATCTGATCGGCGAATGGCGCGACATAGACGAACACCGCCGGATCCGCGAACAGGTGGCGCGCGAGATCCGGCCGGAATTCGTGCAACTGATCGAGGGCGGCCATTTCGTCCCGAATTATGCCGAGATCGTGTCGATGACGCCGCAGGAGGTGCTCGACAAGGCGGCAGCCGAGTGAGCCGTCGGCCCTACCCGGCGGACATCGATCCGCAATCGCAATGCCGGCTGCCCCTGCCGCGGCGCGACGAGCTCGATGCCGAGGGGCAGCGGGTCTTCGATAGCCTCGCCGACCCGCAAGGCGGCTCGTTGCGCGGATTGCGCGGGCCGGGCGGCATCCATCTGCACAGCCCCGAGCTGGCGCGCCACACCCGCCCGCTGAACCGGTATTTGCGGCAGCAAGCCGGGCTCGGCGGAAGGCTGCGCGAATTGGCGATCCTGGTGACCGCCCGCGAGCTCGACAGCCAGTTCGAATGGGCCGCGCACGAAGCCGAGGCGCGGCGCGAGGGGCTATCACCGGAGATCATCGAAACGATCCGGCATCGTCGCGACACCGGCGGTCTCGACGAAGCCGACGCGGTTGTCATTGCATTGGGCCGCGAGATCTTCACGGCGCGCAAGGTAAGCTCGACGACTT
>VAZR01000150.1 GCA_005888515.1 Alphaproteobacteria bacterium
TGACGGCCGATTTCGGCCATCGCCGCGGCCAAATCCGAGGCCGTTTCGGCTTCAGGGCGGACGATCGTGTCGGGGCTCATCGGGCCTCCGTCAGCACCAGATCGTCGCGATGAATGATCTCATCGCGACCACGGTAGCCGAGAATTGTTGCAATTTCACCGCTCTTGTGGCCGGCGATCAGACGGATGTCGCCGCTGGCATAGGCCGACAGGCCGCGGCCGGCCTCGATGCCGGCCCGGTTCCGGATAATCACGCAATCGCCGCGATCGAAACCGCCCTCGACGCCGACCACCCCGGCCGGCAACAGGCTCTTGCCGCTGCGCAGGGCACGGACGGCGCCGTCATCGACGGTCAGGATGCCGGCCGGATTGACCGCGCCGGCGATCCACGCCTTGCGTGCCGAGCGCGGCTCGCTGTGGGGCAGGAACAGCGTGGCGCGGGCCCCCGCCTCGATCGCAGCGAGCGGCCCGGCGATGCCGTCAAGCCTCGGCCGCCCCTCGGCGATCAGCATATGGCAACCGGCCTGCATCGCGATCCGCGCCGCGGTCAGCTTGGTGACCATACCGCCCGAGCTGTAGCCGGGCGGCGCGCTGCCGGCCATCGCCTCGATATCGGCGCCGATGTCTCGGACCAGCGGGATGTGCCGTGCCGCCGGATCGTGCCGCGGATCGGCCGAATAGAGGCCGTCGATATCGGACAGCAGAACCAGCATATCGGCGCTCGCCATCTGCGCGACGCGGGCGGCGAGGCGGTCATTGTCGCCGAAGCGAATCTCGGCGGTGGCGATCGTGTCGTTCTCGTTGACCACCGGCACGGCGCCGAGGCCGAGCAGCTGTGCGAATGTCGCGCGGGCATTCAGGTGGCGGCGCCGCTCCTCGGTGTCCTCCAGCGTCAGCAGGATCTGCGCGACCGTGATGCGATGGCGCGCCAGCGCCTCCTGATAGGCATGCGCGAGGCGGATCTGACCGGTCGCGGCGGCGGCCTGCTTTTCCTCGAGGCGCAGCGCGCGGCCGTGCAGCCCAAGGTGGCGGCGGCCGACCGCGATCGCGCCGGACGAGACGACGATGACGTCCTGGCTGCGAGCGCGGCAGCGCGCCAAATCATCGACCAGCGCGTCGAGCCAGGCGCGGTGGATCTCGCCGTCCTCGTCGACCAAGAGGGCCGAGCCGATCTTCACGACCAGCCGGCGCGCCTGCGCGAGGGCGGCGGCGGGGGTGGGCTCCGCAGAAGCAACCCTGTTCGTTTCGGACTGCAAATCGCCAGTGCGTCCTTCGAGACGCGCCCCTCTGGGTCGCTCCTCAGGATGAGGAAGATTTGGGTGCGGCATTAAAGGCTTACCTCATCCTGAGGAGCCGGCGAAGCCGGCGTCTCGAAGGACGCACTTTCCTCTGTCCAGAGCTGTCCATCACGCTTCGACCAGCGGCGCGTCGGCGGTTTCGGCGCGGGCCGCTTCGATCGTCCTGGCGAGGGCACCAAGAATATTAGAGAGGCCGGCGCCGCTGACCCCGGACAAGGAAAGCACCGATGTGCCGGGCCGGGCGGCGGCGCTGAGAACGCGGCATTTCTCATCGATGGCGTCGGGATCGATCGCATCGATTTTGTTGAGGCCGATGATTTCCGGCTTCTCCGCCAGCCCATGCCCGTAATCCGCGAGCTCGTGGCGGATCATCCGATAGGCGCCGACGACATCCTCTTCGGTGCCGTCGATCAGATGCAGGATCACCGCGCAGCGTTCGACATGGCCGAGAAAGCGCGTGCCGAGCCCGGCCCCTTCATGGGCGCCCTCGATCAGGCCGGGCAGGTCCGCGAGCACGAATTCGGTATCGTCGTCGAGCCGCACGACACCGAGCTGCGGGTGCAAGGTCGTAAACGGGTAATCGGCGATTTTCGGCCGGGCATGCGACACCCGAGACAGCAGCGTCGATTTCCCGGCATTGGGAAGTCCGACGAGCCCGGCATCGGCTATCAATTTCAGCCGCAGCCATACCCATAGCTCGCGCCCCGGCCAGCCCGGATCGGCGCGGCGGGGCGCCTGGTTCGTCGAGCTTTTGTAATGGGTGTTGCCGAATCCGCCATCGCCGCCGCGCAGCAGCACGACCCGCTGATCCGGCTCCGTCAGATCGGCGAGCACGGTTTCCTTGTCGTCGTCGAGGATCTGCGTCCCGACCGGCACCCGCAAGACGAGGTCGCGGCCATTGGCGCCGGTCTTATTGGCCCCTGCCCCGCCGCGCCCGTTCTGGGCCCGGAAATGCTGCTGATAGCGATAATCGATCAGCGTGTTCAGGTTTTCCGCCGCGACCAAGACGATGTCGCCGCCCTTGCCGCCCATACCGCCATCCGGGCCGCCGAACTCGATGAATTTCTCACGGCGAAAGCTCATCGCGCCGCGCCCGCCGTCGCCGCTCTTCAGGTAGATCTTGCACTGATCAAGGAATTTCATCGGTCGCTATAAACTAAAAAGGGGAGCGGCTGGGCCGCTCCCCTCGCGTTCGGTCGGTCGGGGAAACGGCTATTCGGCGGCCTCCGCCGGTCGCGGTTGAATAGAGATATAGGTACGCCCGCCAAGGCCTTTGCGGAACTGCACCGCGCCCTCTTCGAGCGCGAACAGCGTATGGTCGCGGCCCATGCCGACGCGCTCGCCGGGATGAAACTTGGTGCCGCGCTGGCGCACGATGATGTTGCCGGGCAGCACGATCTCGCCGCCGAATTTCTTGACGCCGAGCCGCCGCCCGGCGCTGTCGCGGCCGTTGCGGGACGAACCGCCTGCCTTTTTATGCGCCATCCTGAGCCTCCTGAGTCGGCGCTTCATCCGGCGCCGCCCTCCTGCTGCGCCGCCCCGGTGCCGCCGCTGCTTCCTGCCCGGTCAGCCGGATCTCGGTGATCTGCAGCACGGTCTGGTGCTGGCGATGGCCGTTCTTGCGCCGGTAATTCTGCCGCCGCTTTTTCTTGAAAACGATGATCTTGTCGGCGCGGCGCTGCTCGACCAGGGTGGCGCTGACCGAAGCGCCATCAAGCAGCGGCGTGCCGGTCGAGACCTCAGCGCCGTCGCCGACCATCAGCACCTCGCCGAGCTCAATCGTAGCGCCGGGTTCGCCGTCGAGCTTCTCGACGGCGATCACATCGTCCTTGGCGACCGTGTACTGCTTGCCGCCGGTGCGGATCACTGCAAACATAACTGGACCGATATCGGTTGGCATGCCCGCCGCAGCAAGCCCGCGCTGGGCGAAATAGGGCCGGGCGGCCTTTCCGCCCGGGAGCGGCGCACTATAGTTGCGCACCTTTGCCTGTCAATGTTTTCGGGCCGTTGGAGCCCTCAGGAATGTGGCAGAACGCACGCCAGATCGTTTGTGTCGCAATTGGGCTGGCTTCGCCTAGCTTCAGCGCCCTGGTCGTACTCTTTCTTCTGGGTTTTTTGGCCCCCATACCCGGACTGGTGGCCCTCGGCTCGATCCTGGCACTCACCGCGCTTATCGTCGCGCCGTTCGCGATTGCGATGAGCGCACTCCAGAAGGCTTTTGGTGCCTTGGAAGCGGATGCTTTGGTACCGATAGGAACCCTGCTCAGGGTTCCTCCGGGGCCAAACCCGGCTGGGACGCTATGGCGCTCGCTGACACGCCAGACCCGTATCTGGCGTGATCGTGTTGCCGCAGCGGAGGCGCAGGTCGCCGGCGTTGAGTCGGCAATCACGGCCTTGCCCGATCCGGTGATCCTCATCGACCGCCACCGGCGGATTGTTCGCGCCAATGCCGCCTGGGCGGGATTTATCGGCGCGGTCGCCGAGCCGCGCGATCTCGCCTCGGCCTTGCGCAACCCGGCGCTGCTGGCGGCGGCGGACGCGGTCTTGGCAGGAGAGCATGTCCGCACCGTCGAGTTTGCGGTGTCGGTTCCGGTCGCGCGGCTGCTCGAAGCGCGGCTGGCACGGATCGACGGGCCGTCGCTGGACGGCGCCGCCGCGGTGATCACCTTGCACGACATCACCGTGCTGAAACGCGCCGATCAGATGCGCGCCGATTTCGTCGCCAATGCCGGGCACGAGCTGAAGACGCCGCTATCGACGCTGCTCGGCTTCATCGAGACGCTGCGCGGCCCAGCGCGCGACGACGCGGCGGCGCGCGAGCGGTTTCTCGGGATCATGCACGAGCAGGCCGGGCGCATGGCGCGGCTGGTCGATGATCTGCTGTCATTGTCGCGTATCGAGCTCAATGAGCATGTCGCGCCGACCGCCCGAGTCGCTCTCGGGCCGATTCTTGACAGCATTGCCGCCACGCTCGAATTGCGGGCGGCCGAGCGCGGCATGCGCATCGAATTATCGTTACCGGACGATCTGCCGGATGTTCAGGGCGAGCGCGACGAATTGGCTCAGGTGTTCCAAAACCTGCTCGACAATGCGGTCAAATACGCCCGGCGCGACAGCACGGTCACGGTAACCGCCGGGGCGGGAGACCGCGCTTTGCCCGCGATGGTATGGGTCGCGGTCGCCGATCACGGGGAGGGCATCCCGAACGAGCACCTGCCGCGCTTGACCGAGCGTTTCTACCGCATCGACAACGCCCGCTCGCGGGAATTGGGCGGGACAGGCCTCGGCCTGGCGATCGTCAAGCACGTCCTGAACCGCCACCGCGGCCGGCTCGAGATCGCCAGCACCCTCGGCCAAGGCTCGACCTTCACGATCTGGCTGCGAGCCGCACCCGCGGAATCACCTCTCCGCCCTCAGGGGGGCTCTGCGCTGGAATGACATTCCTGACCGAGAACTTCGATATTTGGTGATGAGCTCGATCATGGCGGCATCGAGCGCCGGAACGACGAACCTGAAGGACCAAGGGAACCGCGTATGGTCACGCGATGTCCACATCGTGCCGCAGGGGATCAGGCAAATTCTTTAGATTGTTACGCTGAAGCTTTACTAACGCGGTCGTTTGTTGCTAAGCGTGTGGCGGGGATTGTCCATTTTCTGCACGCCGACGTCTGATCCGCAACTCGAAGCGTCCAGCGGTTCCCTAAGGGCCGCCAAAGAATGACGTGCAGCCAAGCACATGGAGAGAAATATGCCGACGAATCCGAACGAAATCGATCTCACCAAGGCAGGAAGCATCGGTTTCGTTGATGACGCTGTCTTCCTCGGCGGTGCGAACACCCTGTCAGGGACCGGGCTGTTCAACACGTTCGTGCAGATTCAGCATACCGGCATCGAACAGGGCTATAACACGGACGCGGCCACCCACCAGTTCGATGAGAAGTACAGCCAGTTCGACCATTCGCTGCTGCTGGCCAACGTGCCGATCGTCATCGGCGACGGGTCGAACGGGACCGTCGAGGGTGTCGCGTATCGGCAGTTCATCCTCGACATCAACGAGGCCGGCGGCGCCATCAATCCGTTCCTGTCGCTCGACAAGCTGCAGATCTGGCAGGAGGAGTCGCGCAGCCTGAGCAATTTCACGGCGGGCTCCGGTTTTGCCGGTACTCATACCAACGGTCTGGCCTTCGACCTCGATGCCGGCATCGACCGCTGGATCGCTGTCAAGGACCTCGCCAGCGGCAGCGGCCGCAGCGATGTGCAGGTGCTGATCCCGGATTCCTACTTCATCAACGACGCGGCCCATCGTTACGTCTATCTTTATTCCCAATTCGGCGTTCAAAGCGGGTTCGCGGCCGACGGCGGCTTCGAGGAGTGGGGGGTCACGAAGGCCAGCGGAGCCTTAGGCACCACGGCCGCTCTTGCGGTCCACAAGACCGCTTCGGTTCACGGCGAACCAGGCGGGCGAGGCCATCACCTATTCGATCAAGGTCGATAATGTTGGCGACAAGGATCTGACCGGCATCACGGTCAGCGACCCGTCGGTGAGCGACCTTACGGCCGTCGACGTCAATCATGACGGTTTCAACGACGGCGATGCCAACCACGACGGCAAGCTCAGCGTCGGCGAGACTTGGTCGTACGTCGCGCATCATACGGTGACCCAGGCCGAGCTCGACGGCAATGGCGATGGTCTCGGCTCCATCGTCAATACGGTCACGGCGAACAGTGCCGAAACCGCTGCGGTCACCGCGTCGACGTCGGTCCAGATCGAGCGCAATTTCCACGCGACGCTGGCGAAGACCGCCTCGGTTCCGGGCAACACGGCCGACACGGCCGGCGAGGTGATCACTTACACGATGGATCTGACCAACGACGGCGCCGCCACGCTGACCAGCCCGGTGGTGGACGACCCGATGGCCGCCATCGTCACGCCCGTCATCGACGTGCTGCACCCGACCTTGGACCCGAACGTCCAGATCTTCATTCCCATCAACGACGGCGATTTCAACCTCGGCGACGCCAACCAGAACGGCATCTGGGATGCCAGCGAGACCTTCCAGTATGCCTATCGCGGCGATATCGACCTCAATGGCATTCACGATCCGGGAGAGACGTGGACCGCCATCAATCTCGGCGACGCCAATAGTGACGGCATTCATCAAGCCGGCGCGATATGGGTCGGCGATACCAATCAGAACGGGATCGAGGACAGTGGCGAACGGTGGC
>VAZR01000151.1 GCA_005888515.1 Alphaproteobacteria bacterium
TGTCGATCTGATCTGGCTGCCGCCTGACCTGTTCACCGCCAACGCGCCGGCCGCGGTCAAGGACCGCATGCCCTATGTCTCCGAGGGGCCGCGCGGCCGGGAATGGGTCACCAAGAACGGCGCCTCGTTCGGGCTCGACGCCGGGATGGGCTCGGCCGGCCGCAAATATGAGCCGGGCAAGATCCACCGTTCCGACCGCATGGCTTCGACCGGGCTTTACGATGACGAACAGAAGGAAATCCGGCGTTTGACCAACCCGGATCTCCGTCTCAAGGACCAGGATCGCGACGGCATCCAGGCGGAAATTCTCTACGGCATTCTCGGCGCCACCAATCGCCTCAACGACGACGAAGCGGCCGGTGCGATGCTGCGCATCTACAATGATTGGCTGGCCGATTTCTGCGGCCACCAGCCCGAGCGCTATGGCGGCCTCGCCAACATCCCGAACCACAGCGTCGAAGAGGCGGTCGCGGAAATCGAGCGCGTCGCGAAGCGCGGCAATGTGCGCGGCCTGGAAATCGCCCGCCGGCACGACATGCGGCCGCTATGGGACCCCTGGTGGAACCCGGTGTGGGACGCGATCGCCGCAAGCGGCTTGCCAGTGCATTTCCACACGATCGGCGGCCCCGGCCGCGACTTCTCGAAGCTGACCGGCAAGACGCTGTTGGCAGCACGGGCCGCCAGCATCAGCAGCTTCCAGATGCACATGGCCGATGTGCTGATGTCGATGATCTTCGCCGGCGTCCTGCACCACCGGCCGCAGATGAAGATGGTCATCGGCGAGGCCGGCACGGGCTGGATCCCATACATCCTCGACCGCATGGACGCGGAGTGGGAGGACCAGTTCAAGGAGCTCGACCTGACGATGCGCCCCAGCGAGTACTGGCGGCGGCAGTGCTACGCCACCTACCAGAGCGATCCGATCGGGGTGAAGCTGATCGACGAGCTCGGCGTCGACAACATCATGTGGGGCTCGGATTTCCCACATCCGGACGGGATTTACCCGGATTCGCAGGAATACATCCAGAAGGAGCTCGGTCACTTGCCGGCGGAGATTCGCAAGAAGATCGTCTGCGACAACGCCGCGAAACTGTACCGATTTGTAAATTAGCGCCGTATGAAAACGTACGCGAGCCACGCTACGGCATTAGCCTTCGGAGATCTCAAGCAAGCTGCTCTCTATTTCGACAGAGTAGTCCCGTTATTTCATTTCTCGAGGTGGGACGGGTCAGACGGCGACTTGGACTTAAAGACCTGGGTCCACTTGCTCACGGGCAAAAGTTCTGTCACCGACGATCAGGATTCCATCGTTCAAGCATGGCGAAGTCAGACTGCAATAGAATCTCGAGTGGAAGAAATTGCAGACATGGTGATGAACCAAACGAGCACACTCCCAGAAAGTGTTCGCACGGTTCGTCTCCAACGGCCAAACGATTGGGAGTCTCTTTCAGAGGATCAGCGCACAGCGCGCTCAAAGGCACCACTATTGGCCTTCAGCTATGTTGGGGAATCTCCTGCTCCCGAAGGATGGGAGAACGTTTCAAGATCTGGTTGGAGAACAACTAAAGAAATTGAAAGTATCAGATGCCACAGTGATCTTTCCCGAGGACTTGATGCTCGCTTCGGAACAGGGCTCAGATGATGTTACATTATCGCTGACGAATATTCGTATGATCGACACTTCCAAAGCAACATGGCAGCAGATTTTGGAGTTGCGACGTGATTCAGAAATGGTCTCAAAATTGAGAAACTTGAGGTTATTCCTATCAAGGAATTACGAAGGTAGATCAAAAGCCTTTATAGAAGACGATCTCTGCAAATTGCTTGAGGATTACGAACGTGCTCGTAAGGTACATGGCTTCGATACTAAGATTTCAATGCTGTCACAGGTATTTTCCTCGAAATTTCTACAGGTGGGCACTGCGGCGGCCCTTGCATTTGCCGTCGCCGGCCAGCCGTTACCAGCCACGCTTTCAGGTGTTTCTGCTGGGGTATTAGCCACGTTCGAGCTGGCGAAGGTGGGTATCGAGCTAATCAAAGGACGCCACACCCTTCGGGAGCTGAAGGCTTCGCATGATCTCGCATATATAATAGAAGCAAAACAGCGAATATTTTAGCGGATAAGGTCCTTTTCGACGGCCGCTCAATTGCAACTCACCACGCCTCGCGGCCGCGGGCCGGGCGAGCGGCGGCGGGCTGAGCGCGCTCGCGCTGTTCGGCTTCGTGCTTGTCGAACATTGCTTTGGCCGCGGCCTGGCGCTTGGCGCTGAACTCGGCGCGGTTGTCGCCGCACCATTGGAAAGAGCCGGCACGCGGCGCGTTCGCGTTGCTGAAATGCGGCATCACATAGCGGGCATAGAGCTCGTAGGACCGCTTGGTTGCTTCCCAATCGGCCCAGTTGTGCGCCTGATGCAGGAAGACGCCGAACTCGCCCTGTTTTTCCTGCAGGCGCTCGATCAGAGCGATCGCATCGTCGGGCGTGCCGCAGACGCCGTAGCGGTTCTCGACAAACCATTCGAGCGCATCCTGCCCGGGCGGCACGATAAAGCGCGGCTGATTGTTGTTGAGGTAGCCGAGATAGCGGTCGAACCCCCAGCGCGCGTTCTTGAAGGCCTGCTCGCGCGTCTCCGCGATGTGCATCGGGCCGACCAGGCGCAAGCGGTTCGGGGCCATGCTCCGGCCCTGCTCCGCGGCGACATCGCAGGCGATCTGCCAGTTCGAGGCGAGCGCGTCATAGCCGAACGGGTTGGTAGCGGCGACGCAGATCATGCTGAGATCGTATTTGCCGGCGAGGCGGCCGCCAGATGGCGTCACCGCACTGACGACTGCCACTTCCGGATGCGGTTTGGTGTAGGGCAGCAGGTGAAGACGCGCCGCTTCCATCGTGTACCAATCGGTCTTCTCAGTGACGATCTCGCCGCGGAACAGGCGCAGGATCGCATCGAGGGATTCGGCCATGCGGTCGCGCTGGGTCATCGGGTCGATGCCCATCATGATCGCATCGGAGGCGAGAAGCCCGGGCCCGGCACCGAACATGACGCGGCCGCGGGTCATGTGATCGAGCTGAACGATGCGGTCGGCGATCATCATCGGGTGGTGATAGGGCAGCGACACGACACCGGTGCCGAGCCGGATATGGCGGGTGCGCTCGGCGGCGAAGGCGATGAAGATCTCGGGCGACGAGATGATCTCATACCCGGCGGAATGGTGCTCGCCGATCCAGGCCTCGTGAAAGCCGAGCTTGTCGAGATGGACGATCAGGTCGAGATCGCGCTCGAGGCACTGGGTCGGGTTCTCCTCATTGGGGTGGAAGGGCGGCAGGAAGATCCCGTGCCGAAGGTCGATCTGGCTCATCGCGGCCTCGCTGTCGGTGCTGACGAGATGCTATCGGGTTTGCGGGTGGCGCGAAACAGGGCCCCTCCGTCGCCCTCCAGGCATAATACCGTCGTCCCGGCGAAAGCCGGGACCCACCCTTCAACCGCTCGTGCCCCTGACAAGTGGGTCCCGGCTTTCGCCGGGACGACGGCTTAGGCAGATGCCGCATGCCTCGGGCGCATACCCCTGCTGCATCGCAAAATAATAGGTCTGCGGGGTTTTCGTGCTAAAGCCTTGCGGAGATTGCCGAAGGAGCCGCTGTCGCCATGAGCCTGTCGCCTGAGGAATATCGCGAGCACCTTGCCACGACCGCCGTGCGGGCCGGTTTCAGCTTTGGCGAGGTGGTATTGCCGCAAAGCCATGAATTCCATGTCGGGCGGATGCGGTTTCATTACCTCGATTGGGGCAACAAGCATCTGCCGACGATCGTCTTTCTGCATGGCGGCGCGCTGACCGCGCATACCTGGGACTTGGTTTGCCTGGCCTTGCGCGACGACTATCACTGTGTCGCGCTGGATCAGCGCGGCCATGGCGATACCGATTGGGCGCAGGATGGCGATTATTCGATCGGCGCCGCGCTGGCCGACACCAAGGGCTTTGTCGATCATCTCGGGCTCGACCGGTTCATCCTGGTCGGCATGTCGCTGGGGGCAATCAACTCGCTGGCCTTCGCGGTCGCGCACCCAGAGCGCCTCAACCATCTCGTCATTATCGATGCCGGCCCGGAGATGCGCCGACCGGGATCGAGCCGCATCCGCGACTTCGTCACCCAGGTGCAGGAAACGGTGACGGTCGAGGCGATCATCGAGAAGGCCCTTCAGTTCAATCCGCGCCGCGACCCCAAGATCCTGCGCCGCAGCCTGATGCACAATCTTCGGCAGCAGCCCGACGGCACCTGGAAGTGGAAATACGACACGCGGCGGTTCAAGGCGCTGTTTCACGAGGAGGACGGTATCCGACTGGCGCGGCGCCTGCCGAATGGGAAATTTGTCACCGTGCCGCGTGCCGGCCACACCGTGCAGGGCGATAATCCGAAGGATCTCGTCGCCGAACTGCGGCGGTTTCTGACCCGCGATAATTGAACTGAACAAACAAAACGCACCGGCGCCCGGCGAGAGCCGCCGAGCGCCGGCCTTCAATGTGCGTGCGCTTATTTGTGCGCGGATGAGCCGCTACCGGCGGTGCTTGCGGTCTTCAACTCGAAATTCGCCATCTGCTTCAGCGAGTCCTTGGTCGCGGCGAGCACGAAATGATCGTTTTTGCCGCGCTTCAGTTCGGCCATCGGCACGGCGACATGCTTCTCGCCGGCGCCGAGAAAGCCGCCGACCCCGAGCACGACGTCGGCGACCTTGCCGTCGGGATTGAGCACGAGCTCGTCGACCGTGCCGATCTTCTGGTCGGCCGGATCGTAGACCGCCGCACCGATCAGCTTGCTGGCCCGGATCTGGTCGTCGCGCATATGACGGCTCGCCTGTGCGGCGGCCGGCAGCGTGTGCGATGCCGGGGCCGGAGCCGCTGCGTGGGGGGCAGTCGCGGCGGGAGCCGTCGCGCGTGGGGCCGCGGCGGCGGGCGGCGTGCTGGGGCTCGGTGCCGTCGTGGTCTGCGCGAACGCACCGACCGGAAGGGCGAGCGCGGCGATCAGAAGGGCGGTCGTAAGGGAGTTCTTCGGCGTCATGTGAGGTCCTCTCGGTTGCCTGAGCAGCGATGCGCTGCAAGACAGGCCGAGAACGAGACCTCCTCAGACCTTATTCGACGATCCAAATAATACCTTTATGTCGCCACAATCCTAAACAGACAAAGCAAAGTCGTTCATCCGAATCGTTGAATAGCCAATAAATCGCGACGCGGTCATTAGCACCACGCGGCTCTGGGCCGATACAACGGGGTGTTAGAGGCAGCTATTCCGACCGGAGCAAGCGCACTGCGCTCCCGACGTTACGATTGCCGAGTGACCCGGCGGATGCGGTGGTTGTTGGTGTCGCCGATGTAGATGGCGCCGTCGGGGCCGACGACCGCGCCGTGTGGGCGATCGAGGCCGGCCGCGATCGCCGGGCCACCATCGCCGCCCGCGCCCTTGCGGCCGCCGGCGATCGTCGTCACGACCCCGCTGGCGTGGTCGATAAGCCGGATCGCGTGGTTTTCGGTGTCAACGATCAGGATGTTGCCGTCGGGCTCGATCGCCATCTCCTTCGGCGCATCGAAGACCGCGGCGAGCGCCGGCCCGCCATCGCCGGAATAGCCGCGCCCGGTCGTGCCGGCGATCGTCGTGATGACGCCGGTCGTAGGATCAACGGCGCGTAGGCTGCTGCCCTGGCGCTCGAGGATGTAGATTGTGCCGTCCGGGCCGAGCTTGACCGCGCGGGCGCCAAAGATGCGGGCCGCGGCGGCAGGGCCGTCATCGCCGCCATGCTCGGGTTTGCCAGTGCCGGCGAAGGTCGCGATCGTGCCCGATGACAGATCGACGATACGCACCCGGTGGTCGGCGACATCGGCGATGTAGAGGTGCCGCTCGTCGGCATCGAGAGCGAGGCCGTTGGGCTCGGCGAGCCCGGCTTGCGCGGCCGCCCCGCCATCGCCGGAATAGACCGCCTCGCCGGCGCCGGCGAGGGTCGTGATCGTCCCGTTCGCGGCGTCGATGCGGCGGACCCGGCGGTTCAGCCGATCGGCGACGAAGATATTGCCGCCCCGGTCGATCGCTATGCCGTAGGGCTCGTTCAGCGACGCCCGCACCGCCGGGCCGCCATCGCCGGCAAAGCCCGCCGTGCCATTGCCGGCGACCGTCGTGATGACGCCGCTCCTCGCATCGACCCGGCGGATGCAGTGGTTGAAGGTATCGGAGAAATAGAGATTGCCGGCCCGATCGAAGGCGACGTCGAACGGCCCATTCAGCAACGCCGCCGCGGCCGGCCCGCCATCGCCGGCAAAACCCTTCTCGCCGGTCCCGACCGCCGTCGTGATCACATATTCCGCCATCGCCCGCCTCTCGCGTGTCTCGGAAAAGTTTAAAGCCTCAACGCGAAGGACGCCACGGACACGCAAAGGACGCGATGGGGAGAACGCCTTCGCGCCCTTGCGCATCCTTTGTGCCCTTCGCGTTGGGGCTTTGTTTTTGCTGCGCTTGCGCGCGACGGTGCTGTAGGGCTCAAATGCCGGCAGGCATCCTGAAGGACAGGAGGATGGAGATGAGCGACGGCAAGAAGCCCCGGCTGATCGGCATCAATCATGTGGCGATCGAGGTCGGCGACATCGACGAGGCGCTCGACTGGTACGGCAAGCTCTTCGACTTCAACCTGCGCGGCCGGAGCGAGCGCAGCGCCTTTATCGACATGGGGGACCAGTTCATCAACATGACGCGGGTGGCGGACCGCAAACCGAGCGGCGTCGAGCGTCGCCATATCGGCTTTGTCGTCGACGACCGCTCGAGTGTGAAGAAGCGCGCCGAGGCGGCCGGCGCGACGATGGTCGAAGGCCCCTTCCTCGATTTTCTCGATCCCTGGGGCAACCGCATCGAGGTCATCGAGTACTCCAACATCCAGTTCACCAAGGCGCCCCATGTGCTGCGCGGCATGGGACTGAGCCTCGACAAGAACGCCAACGCGAAGAAGGAATTGGCGGAGAAAGGCATGGCGCCGGAATGAGTATGCAGATCAGCTTGATCGTCCGCGGACAGCACCCGCCGGGCGACATCGCCGCCCATCTGCGGGACGATCTGGAGCTGGTGCGGCGCGCCGATCAGGTCGGCTTTGACGGCATCGTCAAGGGCTCGCATTACAGCGCGCACCCGTTCCAGTCGGTTCAGCAGATCCCGTTTCTCGCCTATGCCGCGGCGATCGCGCCGCGGCTGCGGCTGATCCTGGGGCTCGTGCTGTTGCCGTTGCACAAGCCGCTTGATCTTGCCGAGCAGCTCGCGACTCTCGACATCATGTCGAACGGCAAGCTCGTGTTCGGCTGCGGCATCGGCTACCGCGATGTCGAGTTCAAGGCGTTCGGCGTGCCGCGCGCCGGGCTCGGCAAGCGCTTCGAGGAAGGGCTTGAAGCGGTGAAGCGGCTGTGGACCGAGGAGTTCGTGACGATGAAGGGCTCGCATTTCGAGCTCGATGGCGCGAACTGCACGATCAAGCCGGTGCAGCAGCCGATGCCGCCGATCTGGATCGGCGCCAACGCCGATGTCGCGATCCGGCGCGCCGCGCGGCTCGCCGATTGCTGGTACATCAATCCGCACAACACGCTGACCACAATCGAGCGGCAGATGGATCTCTACAAGCGCGCGCTCGACGAATACGGCAAGGCGTTCCCCAAGGAAGTGCCGATGCGCCGCGAGGTGTTTGTCGCGCCGACCCGCGCCGAAGCGATCCGCCGAGCGCAGCCTTATCTCGAAGAGAAATACAAAGCGTATCGCGCCTGGGGGCAGGACAAGGTCATGCCCGCAGGTGACGATTTCGACCATGGCTTCGACGAATTATCCTCGCCGAGGACGTCATGCCACAGGTGCGGAGAGCGGTGTAATCCTGTGTAGGGCGGAAGAGCGAAGCGTATTCCGCCGCGGTGTTCAGGACAGCCAAAGTCTCGGCGGAATGCGCTGCGCTTTTCCGCCCTACGATCAGAAGGAGAACGAGATGAGCCAGGCACTCGAAGGCATTCGCGTCATTGATTTCACGCATGACCAAGCGGGGCCGTCCTGCACCCAGATGCTGGCCTGGCTCGGCGCCGATGTGATCAAGATCGAGAACCCGAAGGGCGGCGACCGCGCGCGCCGGCTGTGGAACAGCGACAACCCTGACGTCGACAGCTTTTTCTTTCTGCTGCTCAACAGCAACAAGCGCAGCACCGTTATCGACCTGAAGGCCGCCGAGGGCAAGGAGATCGCCCGCCGGCTGATCAAGGAGGCCGATGTCGTCGCCGAGAACCTCGGTCCCGGCGTCATGGACCGGCTCGGCTTGGGCTACGACGCGGTCAAGGAGCTGAACCCGCGGGCGGTCTATGCCTCGGTCAAAGGCTTTGGCTCCTACGGCCCGTACAGCGCCTACAAATGCTTCGAACCGGTGGCGCAGGCGACCTCGGGCGCGATGAGCGTCACCGGCGAGGCAGGCGGCACGCCCCTGGTCAATGGCGCCAATATCGGCGACAGCGGCACCGGCATGCATCTGGCGATGGCGATCCTCGCGGCACTCGTGCAGCGCGGCCGCACCGGCAAGGGACAGCTCGTCGAGGTGGCGATGCAGGAGGCGGTGCTCAACCTGACCCGGGTCAAGTTCACCGGCACTCTCGCGACCGGCGAGCCGCTGCGTCGCAGCGGCAACCGCTCGCCAACCGGCGGCTACTCCGACCTGATCCGCTGCGCGCCCAGCAAAAGTGAGGGCGGCGGGGTCGACGACTACATCTACATCATCGTGCCGCCGGACAACCCCGAGATGTTCCACGCCGCGATGGAGGTGATCGGCCGGCCCGAACTCAAGGAAGACGCGCGTTTCAAGACGCCCGCCGCGCGTGCCAAGAACGCCGCCGCGCTGACCGAGGTGCTGGAAAGCTGGACCGTCTCGCGCAACAAGCACGATGTCATGAAGGCATTTGCCGGCCGCGGCATGGTGTGCGGCGCGGTGCTCGATACGGCCGAGGTGCTCAAGGACCCGCATCTGCGCGAGCGCGGCACGATCGTCGATCTCGACCATCCAACGCGCGGCCGGTTCTCGACGATCATCAGCCCGCTGCGGCTGTCGGACTCACCGGTTACGCCACGGCGCGCGCCTCTGTTCGGCGAGCACAGCGAGGAGGTCTTGCGGTCGCTGGCTGGCTACACGGCGGAGGAAATCGCCACTTTGCGCCAGAAGGGGATCGTCACGCAGGGCTAGGCGACAGCAAGCCCCACCCTGACACTCCCCGTTATGGGAGAGGGATTCGGTCGCGGCGGCGCGAGTCTCGCATTGTTTCATAAACCGCAAGCTTCGCCGTCGCGAGCGAAGGCAGGGTGACGCGATGACCGTTGCCGGAGGTTGAGGGTGGACGAGGGACAGGCCGCCCCGCCTTCACATACCCCTCAAGCGCCGCGAGCAGGCAATCGGCCGCATTGGTATGGGCTTCATCCTGGGTCTTCCCTTCAGTCAAAGCTTCAGGGATATCGGGAAACCGTACCAGCCACCAACCGTTCTCCTCCGGCTCCAGCGTGTAGCGAAATCCGAACGCCATAGTCTCAGCTTTCCAAATCCTCGCGGCTCAATCCGAGCTGATCGAGTATGGCTTTCAGCAAACCAGGCCCGATCTCCTGCCGGCGGTCCTTCAACGTCGTGAACCGCGAGCCATAATACAACCTTCCGTGGCTGCCCTTACCCTGCGTCGGATCGAAGGAGACCGTGACGCCGCGACGGCGGCCAAGCCGCCTGATGCGGCGCTCGAATTCTTGCCCGTTCACGATGCTGCAAAATCGCACAGTCCTGTGCCAAATTGAAGCTGACAGAACCGGGGAGAGTTGGATTGGCTGTGACGATTTCCGCGATCTACCGCTATCCGGTGAAGGGGCTGAGCCCGGAGCCGTTGCAGCGCGTCGCGCTGGCGCCGGGCAGGTGCCTGCCGCAGGACCGGCGCTTTGCGATCGCGCTGCCCTCGACGAAGTTCGATCCGGAGCGGCCGGAGTGGCTGTCGAAAACGCATTTCGTCATGCTGATGCGCGACGAAAAGCTGGCCGAGCTGCAAACCCGGTTCGATGACCGAACGAGCGAGCTGACGGTCGAGCGCGGCGGAAAGACATTGCTGCGCGAGAGCCTTTCCGAGGCGGAGGGCCGCCGCCGCGCCGGCGCTTTTTTCGACCAATTTCTCGCGGGCGAGGTCGCGGGGCCATTACGGGTCGTCGAGGCGCCGGGGCACGCCTTTGCCGATGCCCGCCGCAAACCGAACGCGACGGCCGACCAGTACGTGTCGCTGATCAATCTGGCGAGCATCGCCGCGCTCGAACAGTCGCTCGGGGCGCCGGTCGCACCGCTGCGGTTTCGCGCCAACGTCTATTTCGACGGGATGCCGGCGTGGAGCGAACTCGACTGGCTGGAGCGCGAGATCAGACTCGGCGGCGCGCGGCTCCGGGTCATTTCGCCGATCACCCGCTGCGCCGCGACGCAGGTCAATCCGGCGACCGCCGAACGCGACCTCGACATTGTCGGCGGGTTGCAGCGCGGTTTCGGCCACAATCTGATGGGCATCTATGCCGAGGTAATCGAGGGCGGCGAGATCGCCAAAGGGGACGAACTGATCCCATTGGCGCGGCCGGGCGCGACTTAACCGGCGGCGCTTCCCGCCGGAAGGCGACCGCCCGAGCGGGTGGGGGCTACCCCTCCAAGGTAGCGCAGACAATTTCGCATCGCTGTCCTAGGCTGCGCGCAAGGCTCCGCAAAAGGAGCCGGCTTTGAACAGGAGGTAACGATGCGGCGAGCCCTATGGCTTTGCGCCGTCGCTGTCGGCATTTGCGTTGCGACGACGCCCGCAGGAGCGGAGGAAACCCCCAAATACGGCGGCACACTGACCTACATGATCCCGGCGGATTCGCCGCCGAGTTTCGATGCGCATCGCGAGCAGACATACGCGACAATCCATTCGGCGGCCCCGTTCTACAGCACATTGATCCGGGTCAACCCGAACGACCCCGGATCGACCACCGACATCGTTTGCGATCTGTGCACCGAGATGCCGACGCCGACCGACGGCGGCAAGACCTACACCTTCAAGATCCGCTCCGACGTCAAATTCCACAATGGTGACAAGCTGACCGCCGAGGACGTGGCGGCGAGTCTTAACAAGATCGCCTTTCCGGCGGACGGGATGCTGAGCCCGCGCTCCAGCAATTTCATCATGGTCGATAAGATCGAGGCGACCGACCCCTACACCGTCGTCATCCGCCTGAAATTTCCGACGACGGCCTTTCTGCCCGCGCTCGCCGACCCCTACAACTGGATCTACCAGAGGAAAGTCCTCGACAAGGACCCCCACTGGTACGAGCAGAACATCATGGGGTCCGGTCCCTTCAAATTCGCGGGGCTGGAGACCGGGCAGCTGATCAAGGGAGTGCGCAACGAGAATTACTATCATAAGGGTCTGCCCTATCTCGACGGCTTCATTGGGATTTACGCCCCGAAGCAGGCGGTGCAGCTCGATGCGATACGGGCCGACCGCGCGGCAACCGAGTTCCGCGGCTACCCGCCCTCCGCTATGGAACAGCTGAAAGGCGAACTCGGCGACAAGATCGAGATCCAGTCGTCCGACTGGAATTGCGGCGCCGGGGTCTGGTTCAACCACCAGAAAAAGCCGTTCGACGACGTGCGGGTGCGCCGCGCCTTGACCTTGGCGATCGACCGCTGGGGCAGCGCGCCCGGGATGTCGCAGGTCGCCGTCGTGCATACCGTCGGCAGCATCGTCTTTCCCGGCTCGCCGCTGGCGCCTTCGAAGGAGGAGCTGGAAAAGATCGCCGGGTTCTGGCCCGACATCGAGAAGTCGCGGGGCGAGGCCAAGCGCCTGCTGAAGGAGGCCGGCGCCGAAGGGCTGAGCTTCGAACTGCTAAACCGCAACGTCGATCAGCCGTACAAATATAACGGGACGTGGCTGGTCGGTCAGTGGAACAAGATCGGCCTCCCCGTCACACAGCGCGTCGTCCCGACCGGCCCGTGGTTCGGCGCCTTGCGCAGCGGCGAGTTCAGCGTTGGGCTGGCCGGCAATTGTCACGGCATCGTCAACCCGCCGATCGACGTCGAGACCTATCTGCCGAGATCGGTCAGCAAGGCCAATTACGGCTATTACGAGGACCCGAAGGAACTCGAGATTTACGAGAAGATGCTGCGCGAAACCGATGTCGAGAAGCAGCGCGGCTTGATGTATCAGTACGCCAAGCACGTGATGGACGACGAGGCGCACTTTGCCTTTCTGCTGTGGTGGTACCGGATCGTGCCGTATCGCTCCTACGTGCATGGCTGGAAGATCGGCCCGAGCCACTATCTGAACCAGGATCTCTCGACGATCTGGCTCGCGCCGCCGAAATGCGATCAGTGTACCTCGAGCCCGACGCCTACGGTCTTATCGGGTACGAGCCACTGATCGATGATAGGACCGCGGCCGAACCGGCCGCCTTGTGCGGGCGAGACACCCGCGGTCCAGTTCAAAGCCCACTTCACCCTCCCAGCGCTTGCGCGCTGGGCCCCTCCCTCTCCGCCCTGAAGGGCGGAGAGGGTGCTTCTGCGCGGTGTCTCCCGCCTTGTGCATGGCCGGGGCGCTTACAATTCGGCGGCAACCCTCGGCCGGCGTGTTATAGTTGCGACAAATCAGCGGTAATTCGCGCAGCTAGACCGAGGAGGGACACCGATGGCGTACGATGTATTAATTAAGAACGGCCGCATCATCGACGGGTCGGGCATGCCGGGTTTCCACGGCGATGTCGCGGTCAAGGACGGCAAGATCGTCGAGATGGGTAAATTGTCCGGAGCGGCCGGCCAGACCATCGATGTCGAGGGCCGGGTGGTCAGCCCGGGCTTTATCGACAACCACTGTCATTACGACGCGCAAGTCACCTGGGACCCGCTCTGCTCCTTCTCCTGCGACCATGGCGCGACCAGCGTCGTGATCGGCAACTGCTCGCTATCCTTGGCCCCGGTGAAGAAGGGCAAGGAAAAGCGGATGGCCGAGTTCCTCAGCTATGTCGAAGCGATCCCGATGGAGGTGCTCGGCACCGTCGAGGTCGATTGGGAATCCTTCCCGCAATACATGGACCGGCTCGACCGCCATCTCGGCGTCAATGTCGGCACGCTGATCGGGCACACCGCGGTGCGCTATTACGTGATGGACGAGGAGTGCCAGAAGCGCACCGCCACCGATGCCGAGCTCAAACAAATGCAGGACGTGGTGCGCGACGGCATGGAAGCCGGCGCGCTCGGCCTGTCGGTGTCGCGCAACAAGGGCCATTACGATCCGCAGGGCGTGCACATCCCGGCCTTGTGGGCCGACGAAAAGGAAATCTTCGCGCTGGCCGACGTACTGCGCGAAATGGGCACCGGCATCATCCAATCGGGCGGCGGCCGCGACGCCGAGATGCAGGACGGGCTGATGGCGCGGCTGTCGGAAGCGACCGGCCGCCCGGTCGTCTACAACAATCTCGGCCAGAGCGTGCGCCGGCCCGGCGAGTGGCAGAAGCATATGGACCGGGTCAACGAGACCGCGGCGCAAGGCATCCGCGCCTATCCACTGTGCTCGCCGAACACGACGACGCAGCTCTTCAACATGAGCAACACGCAGGCCTTCCGCGGCTCGCCGACCTGGCACCCGATCCTGCTCGCCTCGGACGAGGAGAAATTGCGCGCCTACGCCGACCCGGCGGTGCGCAACAAGCTCCACGAGGAGATGGTCGAGTGGAAGGTCGAGATCCCCGGCAACACGATCTCGCGCGAGTGGTACAACTATATCTGGGTCGAGGAGACCAAGCTCGACAAGAACAAATGGATGGTCGGCAAGACCCTCAACGATGTCGCCAAGGCGCAGAACAAGCGGATCATCGACGCCTTCCTCGACCTGGTGGTCGAAGAAAAACTCGAGACCAGCTTCATGCAGGCCGAGAACAATGTCGATCCCGAGGCGATGCGGCAGATCCTGAACTACCCGAACGCGCTGATCGGGTTGTCGGATGGCGGCGCGCATGTGCAGTTCCACGGCGGCTACGGCTTCTCGACCCGCCTCCTCGGCGAGTGGGTGCGCGAGAAGCAGGTGATGAGCCTCGAACAGGCGGTGCGGCGGCTGACCTTCGACTCGGCCTCGACTTTCGGGCTTTATGACCGTGGGCTGCTGCGGCCGGGCATGACGGCCGACATCACGATCTTCGACCCCGAGACCGTGAAGCCATTGCCGGAATTCATCGTGCACGACTTCCCGGCCGGCGGCTGGCGCTTCAAGGAGCCGGCGGCAGGGATCTACGCCACCTTCGTCAACGGCCAGATGCTGATGAAGGAAGGCAACCACACCGGCAACCTGCCCGGCCGCGTGCTGCGCAACTCGCGCTACCAAACGACGCACGGGTAAGCCTCGGCGTCAGACGAAGCGGAAAAGGGCCGGTCCCGCAGGACCGGCCCTTTCTGCTGCCCAACGCACGAGATCGGCTGCCCGCGACACGCACTCAGCAAGCTTCGGGTGTTAAGCATCTTTCATCATCGAGAGCGGCCGGGATTAACCGATTATTTATCAAAATTTATCAATCATTGATATGGGGAGGCAGCAGCATCGCCACTGAATCGAGGTGAAGCGTGAAGCACATTAACCATCAGCCACTCCTGTGGCTCGCGGGCTTGTTCACCGTGATCATGGTTACCGCTCCGACAAGCCACACATCCTCCGCGGCGGACGCGAAAGACGCGATCTCCCCATCCGATGTTCAGCAAGGCGAAGCGATTTCCCCGATCCCGTTTGACAAGCTGAACTTCAAGGATCGGCCACGCGCTCTGGTGGCGCTCGGCTCCTATCTGGTCAATGGGGTCGGAGACTGCGTCGGCTGCCATACCTTCCCGCGCTTTCTGCGGCCGCGGGGAACCGCACCGACCCCCGCAAACTCCACCGGCAATCTCAGGGGCCTGGGCAGCGATCCGACGGCCGGCAATCCGTTCCTCGATCCGCCGGAGCAGAGCCTGACCGGCCAGATGAAGGCAAATATAAACGCGGACACACACGGTATCGTAACCCACAGAGCATCCGGTGTTCCGATCTATCCGTATAACCATTTCCTCGCCGGCGGCCGCTGCTTCGGCTTTTTCATCTCGCGTAACCTCACCCCCGACGACAGCGGCAAGCCGCGCGGCCTGACCGAGGCGGAATTCATCCAGGTCATGCGGCAGGGCAAGGACATCTCCTGCGATACGAGTAGACTCACCCCGCCGCTATACGGCGGCGTGGTCGATCCAGTTTGTTCGACACCCGAGGGGGCTGGCGCCGGTACCAGCTTTAACCCTGAGGTGCTGCAGACGATGCCGTGGCCGACCTACCACAGCATGACCGACACCGAGCTCAAGGCGATCTACGCCTATCTTAGCTCGCTGCCGCAAGCCACGGCCTGCAACACGGTTGAGACCGGTTGCGCTGGATGGTTCGGCAACGCCAAGGGGGCAGGCGAAGTTGGAACGAACCGGTACCGTTACGCGAACACCGACGACTGCCCGAACAACTACAACCCGGTAGGGCCGGCTAGGACAGGGGACGACCATTTGCCGTACGGTGTCGCGCCGCCGCAATAACCGGCGCAACGCGGTAGGCGAAGGCAAGAGGGCCGGTCGCGTGCGACCGGCCCTCTCTTTCACCGCTCCAAAATGGATTCTTGGCTCGCGGGCATGCGCCCGCGCCCCGGCATGACCGTTCGGATCACTTCGCGGCGGCGGCGTGCACCGAGCCGCCACGGAAGTGCGGCATGACTTCCTCGGCGATGATCTGGAACTGCTC
>VAZR01000152.1 GCA_005888515.1 Alphaproteobacteria bacterium
GTTTACGGGGAGAGGGTGGCGAGCGCAGCGAGCCGGGTGAGGGGCCGCTCGCGACCGCTCAGCGGCGACAGGATACGGAAGATCGCTAGGACTCCGGTAACGCGATTTCCGCCGTAGCTATCCGTTCAGATCCCCTGTATCCAGCGGCGCATCTTTCAGTCCTGGTATGAATTTCTCCATTTGATAGTGCCGCTTGAATCTTCTCGCGACGCGCGCTTTTGCGACGCAGGAGCGGTCGCAATACTGGGTCAACGACCGCTGCGTCAGCGGTTTACCGCAATGCCGGCAAAATTGGCTTGTCGCCTTGGATGGAATCATCAGTTGAGATCCTCGAGGACTTCGCGGGCTCAGCTTCTGGGGAAGTTCAGCTCGACCATGACGTTGTTGTTGTCCGGGAAGAACAGCTGATCGATCGCCGGCTTGGCGATGTGGTTCTCGCGGAACTTGATGCCCTTCTGCTGCAGCGTCGCCTTGATCCCGTCAAAGTCGCTCGCAAGGAAAGCGAAATGATCGAACGGCCCGGTGTCGCGCGACGGTCCGCCGCCGATCGCGTTCTCGCGCGGCACCAAGTGCACGACCGGGACATCGCCGCAATAGAGCCAGTAACCGGGGAAATCGAGATCGGGGCGGAAACCGACTTCGAGCCCGAGCACGTCGCTGTAGAAATCACGCGTTGCCTCGAGATCGTCGGTCTTTACCGTGACATGGTGCAGTACATTGAGTCCCATGGCGGCCTCCTTCGCGGATCGCGTTGAACATCATCAGAGCCGATTAGCCGGTTCGGCGCAACCGCGCCGCTTCGCTGGACCGGTTCCCGTTTGGGACTCCGGTGCGACCAGCAATATCCTCTTGCCCGGGCTTGTCCCGGGCATCCACGTCTTCTTCTCCTCCGGCGGAGTCGTCTCAAGACGTGGGTGGCCGGAACAAGTCCGGCCACGGGGCAGGTTTGCGAACGGCAGCGGCGGCCGCGCCGGCATGCCGCGATGACCTCCGATTCGCTGGCACCGGCATTGCGGCGCCCTGCCCTGCTCGCCACGCCTGGCTATCTGCGGCTGTGGTTCGCCGGCGGGATCGGCAATGCGATGCGCTGGCTCGAACTCCTCGTCGCGGGCGTCTTCACTTATGACGTGACCCACTCGACCTTTCTGGTCGCGCTGGTGACCGTCGCGCGCAGCCTGCCGATGCTGCTCGCCGGCGCGCTGGCCGGAGTCATCGGCGAGGCGCTCAACCGCAAGCGCATCCTCGTGACGCAGCTGTTGGTCATGGCGACAACCTCGGCGGTGCTCTGCGGGCTGGCATTGCTCGGAGAAGTCCGGGTCTGGCAGATCATCCTGGCCGGTTTTGTCAACGGGCTGGTCTGGGCCAGCGAATTGGCGGTGCGCCGGCGCATGATCGGCGAAATCGTCGCGCCCGACCGGGTGACCGCCGCGGTCGCCTTCGACTCGATGACCAACAGCATCGCCCGCGTTTTGGGACCGTTGGCCGGCGGCGCGGTGTTCGAGGGGCTCGGCCTCGCGGGCGCTTATTTTGTCGCGCTGCTGCTCTATCTCGCCGCCGGCATCGCGGTGATCGGTCTCGATTTCCGTCAGGAAAAGCGGCGGCTGCGCATCCGCCGCATCGCCGCCGACATCGCCGAAGGGGTGATGGTCGCGCGGCACAACCCGGCGATCCTCGCCGTCGTCGTCGTGTCGATCATCATGAATGTCTTCGCGTTCTCCTATTCCGCGCTGATCGCGCCGCTCGGGATCGACCGCTACGGCGTATCGCCGACCTTGGTCGGCGCGCTGGCAGGCGCCGAGCCGCTTGGCGCGATCGCCAGCGGCATCGCGCTATCGGCGGGATGGATCCGGCTCAACGGAAGGCGTGCCTTGTTGCGCGGCTCGTTTCTGTTTCTCGCCGGCGTCGTCGCGATGGCATTGTCACCGTGGTACGGGCTCGCCTTCATGCTGCTGGTGATCGGCGGTCTCGGCACCGCGGCCTTCGCGACGATGCAGACCAGCCTCGTCTTGACCGAAGCGCCCGCCGCGGCGACGTCGCGCGTCATGGGCATCGTCACGATGTGCATCGGCACCGGGCCGCTGGGCGTCCTCGCGATAGGCCTGCTCGCCGACGAGATCGGCGCCGCGCCGGCGATCCTCGTGATGGCCGGCCTCGGCATCGCCGGCCTCACCTGGACGTGGGTGCGCCTCGGCCGCGCGCCGGTATAGCTCCGATCACCCGCTGCCGATACGCAGCTGCCGGACGCGAATTCGCACGTCTTCAATCACGACGACGCACCCGTTCAGGAGTGGCTCTTGCATTGTCGGAAGGTTTCCAAGCAGCAAAGCTGCCTGGTTTTCGGGTGTACGCTTCCCGCTCAACCTGAAGAGAATAAACGAGGGCCCGCTTTTGCGTTTCAAACTGAGCAATGTAGCGAAGTCGGTGTCGGCCGATACGAGAACGCGATCCTCGCTCAATACCCGATCAAATACCGCCTCGTCGGGTTCGGCCTGCATCGCGTAATCGCGCACATGCACCGCATCGTGCCCCGCAAGGCGCAGCCGTTCAGCGACAATCGGGGATAGGGCATTATCGATCAGAAATCTCACGTTGTCGTCAGGGGCAGCTCACGCTCACGTACCGCCTCCGCCGCGTAGCGTAGTGCTTCAGCCAGATCATCCGCTTGGAGATCGGGGTAAGCGGTCAGTATCTCTGTCTCGGTCATCCCGTCAGCAATCATGCCGACGACCGTCGCGACCGGGATCCGTAACCCCCGAATACAAGGGACCCCGCCCATCTTATTTGGATCTACCGTAACCCGCGTGAACTTCATGCTGCTCTCTCGATCAGCGTGTGGCGTCGATCAAGTGTAGCCGCTTGGCCCTTTTTTCGCAGCATCAGTCGACCGATGTCGCTGGGTCGCCGACGAGATCGGCGCCGCGCCGGCGATCCTCGTGATGGCCGGCCTCGGCATCGCCGGCCTCACCTGGAGCTGGCTGCTCCTGGGCCGCGCGCCGGTGTAGCGCGGTAACGCCTCTACGAGCGGTGGCCCGCTCTCGACGGCGGGTGACCGCGCAACACAACGGGCTCCACACTGAGGTTTTTCATTGCTGCAGGCCGCTCCGCCATCGAGGAGGCGGGGACCGCGGGCATCGCTTCTGCGGTCGCCGGCAGCTCTGCCATCGCCGCCATGGCGGGCAAATCTCCGGCCACCATTACGCCGGCCGTTGTTGCCAGCGCACCCAGGGAAATTACCGCGATGAACCAGAGCGCCGCCGGCCTAAGCCGCAGGGACACCGGAATAAACGCCGCTTCGACCAGAGCAAAGCTGCTGCTTGCAGCCGAAAGACCCGAGATCTCGGGAGAGTGCTTCTCGACGCGCGCTGTCATCATCGACTCCATCGGATCAGCAGTCCACCAGGGGGTCGGGCACTGCAGTTGAGATATCGAGCCTCGGGGTCGCTTCTGTCGCCCAGCGGCCGGAAGACGGTCTCGCTGAACATCGCCAATTTGAGCGGTTAACCCTAACAAATCGTAAATGCAAACCCGCTCTTGTGCTTGGAGCGGCCGATCCTTTACGCAGGATTTCAGTCAGATCCACGGTTTCCCACACGCCGGCCGACTGCTCTTTTCCCAAAAATGTCACGGCTACTTGCGCAGGGCTTGCCTAAACTAGGGGAGATCCCTCCAGCAATGGTCCCCCACATTGTTGATGATCCTCGCTCTTTTCGCCGTGTTGGCCGTTGTCGTTGCCCTCTCGCTCGGCACCTGAACAACGGTTCATCCGATTCCACGGCTTCGGTGCAAAGAATGAAATCGCGACAGCTGCCCTTTGCCCTCGCAACGAGTGCGGTCCTGGCCTTGTCCTCCTGCGTTTACCCAGGCCCGGAGCCGGTGCCGTATGGCTATGGTCCGCCTGTCTACGCTGCACCGCCGCCGCCACCCGTTGCATACCGACGATGCGCTCGTGGTTGGCATTGGGTTCGGGGGCACCATACCGCGTCGGGAAGATGGGTTCCGGGACACTGTGCCCGCAATTGGGTGAACCCGCCCGCCCCTCGGCCGGAGCAGCCCCCACCGCCTCCGGCCGCACCTGCTCCGGCGCCGCCGCAACAATAATCCCGTCTGGGATTAGTCCCCGCTTGCGAGCGTCGGGCTGCTTGCCGCAACAACGTGCGGGACCGAACCGTTGCCGCCGATCGGTCGCGGCAATCCAGTTTCCTGCGCGCTCCCGCTCAGCGGGCTCTTGGCGGCCTGCGCGGGCCTCGAAGAGGAGGTCCCATTTTGGTCCTCCTGCGGTTTGATCTGACCCGAGATTCGGCCGCCGCATTCGATCTCGATCTCGCCATAGCTGACGGTCCCGGAGACTTGACCGGCGGCGCGCACGAGCAATCGTTTTTGCACGACGAGCTCACCTTCGAAGCGGCCATGCACATCGGCGTGATCGGTCGAGACATTGCCTCTGAAGACGCCGGTCTGCGCGACGATGACCTGCTGGCAGCCATCCAATTTTGCGTCGACCGTGCCTTCCGCAACCAGCCGATCGCACGAGGTGATCGTGCCCGACACCGACATTCCGGCACCGACGACAAGCGTTCGAGCTTCGATCTGGCTGTTGCGCGGACGCGGATCCGGCTCGGCCTCACGCTGCGCCGGAAGCGCATCGCTGGGACGCGACGGTTCGCTCGTTTTCCAAAAAGGCTCCGTCGGCTTCAACTCACGTTTTTCACTAGCCCCGATCATGACACCGCCCCTTTTACGACTGCGATCAACTGGGCGGATTTACCGATTGTCAGGGTTAATGCTGCGTTAAACGCAGCCCCGCGCCCAAAATTGTCACAGCGCACGCGCACCGGGGTATATCGTTGACGTCGCGCAGCAGTGTCGGCGAGGGTTCGTTCGCCTCAAAAGCGACCGTTCAGATTTCGCCGCGTCGGAAACACTCTCGGCAGGCGCAGCACCGCCCGCCGAGAGTCCAAACCAAAATTGCCGATACCGTCAGTGGCGGATCAGACCGATTCCTTCAGCGTCTTTGCGGGTCGGAACGCGACCCGTTTTGACGCTCTGCTCGCCTTGATCATGATTTCCTCGCCGGTCGCGGGGTTGCGCCCCTTGCGCGCCGGGCGCGCCGGACGAACACGCACCTGCAGGATGCCGAGATCGGGAATGCGGATCTTGCTGCCCCGCTTCAAGGCGCGGCCGATATCCGAGACAAAGCCGCTGAGCATGGCGGTTGCTTGCTGTTTGGGGACGCCATGATTGTAGCCGGCCCATTCGGCCAGATGCCGCAACGTGACGATCGCCGGCAACGCGCCGATCATCGACGCGGGCTTCGCCGCCGGTTTTGCGGCCTTCGGTTTGGCGGCCGCTTTTCGGGCCGGCGCCTTGCGTGCGGCGGGTGCCGCCCTCTTTGCTGGTTTCTTGGTCGTGCGTGCCATCGGGCTCTCCCGGTTTGCGTTTCAAGAGCACAGAATCACGGCTGGCCTAGTCGTTGCAACAACGCGATGAAATGCTAGGCGGTGCGCCGGTTCGGTTACGCACGCACATGGCGACGATCCGCGCAAAAACGCAATCGGATTCGCGCCCGTAAACATTCCGCTGTCCACCCGCAGCGGAATCGAGTTGCGCACTGGTGCCGCCGCACGTCTTGCCGGCGGCCCTGCCACGGGTTCATGCTGACGCGTTGCAACGAGTGGAGATCGCGATCATGAGCCTGCCGCGGGATGGGTTGGTGGCGGTCGTCAAGCGCGATTGCCCGACCTGCGAATTGACGGCGCCGGTGCTCGGCGAATTGGCGCGCCGCGCCGGCCTGACCGTCTTCACGCAAGACGATCCGTCGTTCCCCGACACCGTGCCCGGACCGGTGCACGACCTCGCGCTCGATGTCTCGCATCAGCTCAAGATCGAGATCGTGCCGACCCTGATCCGCCTCGAAGGCGGCCGCGAGATCGCCCGTACCTATGGCTGGGACCGCGGCGAATGGGAGCGGCTGACCGGGATACGCGGGCTCGGCGACGGCCTGCCGGAGCAGCGCCCCGGCTGCGGCGCCAAGAATGTCGAGCCCGGCATCATCGAGCGTCTCAAGGTGCGCTTCAACGAGACCGGTCTCAAATCGCGCCGCGTCGAGATCGGCCAGGATGAGGACGAACAGGAGGCGATGTTCGGGCGCGGCTGGTCGGACGGGCTGCCTTTGGTGCCGCCGACCGAGGAGCGCGTCTTGCGCATGCTCGACGGCACCTCGCGCGATCCGCAGGAGGTGTTGGGGCTGGTGCCGCCGGCTCTCGCCGCCGCAACCGTCGAGAAGGTCGCGATCAACGCCGTCATGGCCGGCTGCAAGCCGGAATACCTGCCGGTCGTATTGGCGGCGGTCGAGGCGGTGCTCGACGAGAGCTTCGCGATGCACGGCGTGCTGGCGACGACGATGTTCGTCGGGCCGGTCGTGATCGTGAACGGCCCGATCCGCCGCCAGATCGGCATGAACGCCAAGGGCAACGCGCTCGGCCAGGGCAACCGCGCCAATTCGGCGATCGGGCGTGCCTTGCAATTGGTGATCCGCAATATCGGCGAGGGCCGCCCGCAGGAAGTCGACCGCGCCACCCTCGGCAATCCCGGCAAGCTCGGCTACTGCTTCGCCGAGGACGGCGCGCAGCATGGCCGAGTCGCTGAAGGCGATCCACAGCGTCAAGCTGGCGCCGGCTTGCGACGCGCTGCTCGTTGTCTGCCCCGAGCACGAGCGCACCTTTCGCGAGGCCGGCTGGTCGAAGGCGCGGCTTTATGAGGAGCTGTACAAATTGTGCGAGATTCCGGGCGAGGAATTGATTGCCGGCGCCAAGGGCATCGCCGAAGGCGGCCCGCCTTCGCTCGCCGGCAAGACCGTCAACAAGTTCCGGCCCGGCGGATTGATGATCGTCCGCGCCGGCGGCAATGCCGGCATGTTTTCCGGCATCATCGGCGGCTGGTCGGCCGGCGGCCCGCGCGGCAGCGTCCCGGTGACCCGAGAGGTGAAACCCTGACCGATGCTGCGCCGGCCGCTTTTGCTGTTAGCCGCGCTCGCTTACGCAGCCGTTGCGTTCGCGCAAACGCCTGGAGACCCGATCCCAGCCGGCGCGCCAACGCTGACCGGGCGCGCCGCACAGGAGAGCGCTCCGGCGCGCGCCTTCGCCGGGCTTTTGGAAGCAGCCGCCAAGAACGATTTCGCGGCAATCCGGCCAATGCTGGTCGAGGGCCACCCCGGATCGCGCCTGCTTAATCCCGCGGATTTTCCGCGGGTAAAGGCGGAACTGCTGCCCAACGACGTCCCGCCGGCCATCGTAATTGCGACGCTATCGGCGCTCTATCTCCAGAACGACGATGCGATCCTGGTGTTTGGTGTCAAAACCGGCCGGACGATCTGGAAGATGAAGCGCCAGACCGGGAGCTGGAAATTATCGCCGTGACCGAAAGCGCCGCTTGACCCGGCTTGTTCGGGGAGAGACCCTCAGCCCAGGGTAGAAAAACAGGAGGCAATCATGACCGTGCTTCTCGACCCCACCTCGGAGCGAAGTCCGACAATTCGGGCACGCCTGCCGCGCCCGGAGCGGCTCGATGGTCTGACGATCGGGATCCTCGACATCGCGAAGGCACGCGGCGATGTGTTCCTCGACCGCCTCGACGAGCGGCTCCAGGAACGCGGCATCGCGGTCAAGCGCTACAAAAAGCCGACCAACACGCGCCCGGCGCCGTTGCCGCTGCAGCAGCAGATCGCCGGCGAAGTCAATCTGGTCATCGAAGGCCTCAGCGACT
This sequence comes from Alphaproteobacteria bacterium, assembly GCA_005888515.1. Classification (GTDB taxonomy): domain Bacteria; phylum Pseudomonadota; class Alphaproteobacteria; order ATCC43930; family CGMCC-115725; genus DATARH01. Next base: position 7,762 of record VAZR01000152.1, read on the forward strand.
GAGGGTCGTGCATATCGTGCTGTACGCATGACATGGCGAACTTTGAGGAGCGTGGCATTCCGACGGTCGGCGTCGCGACGACCGAGTTTATTCAAGGGGCGGAGGCGCAGGCGAAATCGCTCGGCACCGACCCCGCTCTGGTGTTCATCCCGCATCCCGTGCAGGACCGCACCGACGACGAGCTGCGCAAGCTCGCCGACGAGCATTTCGACGCGATCGTCAAGCTGCTGGTGAAATAAGAACCCTCTCCCGCACTGCGGGAGAGGGTGGCTGAGGGCGGAGCCCGAAGCCGGGTGAGGGTCTTTGCATTGGCCGACACCCTCACCCGCCCCGCTGCGCTCGGCACCCTCTCCCGCGGTGCGGGAGAGGGGCTAAGTCTACGACCGCATGAAGCCTTCGAGCTCGGACTCGGCAAAGGTGAGCGCCTGCTCGATCGATTTGCCCTGCTGCGTGCATTGAGCGATCATCTTGCTCATCGTCGCCTGAGCAAAGATCTGGGTGCCAATCTTTAAGGGCGCCGGCCACCCCGTCGTGCTCGGAATGACATCGCCGCGCGGCGGATAGTTGTAGACCGTGTATTTCGGCGGCTCGACCTCTTCCCACACCTTGAAGTCCATAAAGCTGCTGAAGGGCGGCGTGTCGAAACCCGAGCTCGCGGCGACCAGCTTTTCCTGGTTTTCGCGGGTCGTGATGTACGCGAGCAGGCCCTTCGCCGCCGGAATGTTCTTCGAGAAGTTCCAGATGCCCCAATAGTAGTAGTTGGCCGGATCATATCGGCCCAGCGGCCCTTTCGGCGACGGGAAGGTCCACAATTGCTCGGCGAGCTTGCGGTTGTCGCGCACCGCGACCGCATAGGCGCTCGGCGGATTGAAGATCAACGCGCTCTGCCCCGACACCAGCGCCTTGTTGTTCGAGGCGTTGTCATAGGCGAAGACCTCGCCGGGCAGCACCTTAGCCAGCTTCTGGAACCATTCGAGCGCGTGCCGCGTCTTGTCGTCCTTGACCGTGATGTTGCCGTCCTTGTCAACCAGCTGGACCCCGTAGCTGGCGAACATCGCGCCGATCATGTTCAGCGCGTCGGTGCACACGCTCAGTCCAAGCCCGAAGGGATGACCGGCCTTGAAGCACTTTTCGGCCGCAACCAGCATCGTGTCCCAGGTCCAATGGTCCTGCAGCTCCTTGTCCGGCGCGGTGCCCGGGCCCGGATACATCTTCTGCACATCGAGGCCGGCATATTCCTTCAGCATGTCGATGCGGGCGCAGGGCGGCAGCGAGGCGCTGCCGTAGCTCGACGGCATCGCCATCCAGTGGCCGTCGACCTTGCCGGTGTATTCGCAACCCTGGGAAATCTTGCCGTATTTCTGGATCAGCGGGTCGACGAGGTCGTCGAGCGGCACGAAATTGCCGGCCTGGGCCGACACGTACCAGAGGCGCAGCCCCATGATGTCGTGGCCGGCCCGCGCTTGACCCTCAGCCATCAGGGTCAGCAGATCCTTGTCGCCGTTCGAGGTGATTGCGTCGA
>VAZR01000153.1 GCA_005888515.1 Alphaproteobacteria bacterium
GATCCTGTTCGACGAGGTCGAGAAGGCGCATCCCGATGTATTCAACGTGCTGCTGCAGGTGCTCGATGATGGCCGTCTGACCGACGGGCAGGGCCGCACGGTCGATTTTCGCAACACGCTGATCGTCTTGACCTCGAACCTCGGTAGCGACGCCTTGGCGAACCTGCCCGACGGCGCCGATATCGAACAGGCGCGCCCGTTGGTGATGGACGCGGTGCGTGCCGCGTTCCGGCCGGAGTTCCTGAACCGGCTCGACGAAATCCTGCTGTTCCGCCGGCTGTCGCGCGACGACATGAAAGGCATCGTCGAGATCCAGCTGCGGCGGCTGAAGAAACTTTTGGCCGACCGCAAGATCGCCCTCGAGCTCGACGGCGCGGCGCAGGCCTGGCTGGCCGACAAGGGCTACGACCCGGTCTACGGCGCGCGGCCGTTGAAGCGGGTCATCCAGCGCGAGTTGCAGAACCCGCTGGCGCAGCAGATCCTCGAAGGCCGCATCCCGGACGGCGCGACGGTGCACGTCACGGCCTCACCGCTCGGCCTGATGATCGGCGCGGTCAGCCCGGCCATGGCCGCGCAATAAGCTTCGGCATAAGGGGCGGGCCCGCGCGGCCCGCCCCTTTACGAGCATTGCGAGCGGAAGCCGCCGGCGCGTTGTCCTGGTAGGTCGTAAAGGATCGTCTTTTTTGCGAGGGGAGCTGTCGTCTTTACGTGTTGCAACACTACGTGTACAGCTACACAGGAGCTGACATGCCTCTCAATATCCGCGACGAAACCGTCAACCGGCTCGCCGAGAGGCTGGCCGCCCGCCGACGCACGAACAAGACGGACGCGGTCAGAGCGGCCTTGGAGAATGAACTGCGCCGGCTTGATGAAGCCACGCCGCTCCGGGAACGTCTTAAACCGCTACAGAACCGCGTCTTGCGCCGGCCGGCTACCGGAGTGGAAGCGAACAAGGCGTTTTATGACGAGCTCAGCGAAAATTCCTGATGTTTGTCGATGCCTCTGCGATCGTCGCCATTCTTACCCGCGAGCCGGAAGCAGATGCGTTTGCCGATCTGCTAGAGAAGTCGCGTTCCTCGATCACCTCGCCGATCGCGATCTTCGAGGCCGTGCTGGGGATATGCCGCAAGCGGCATGGGAGCGTCGAGGAGGCCGAGGAGGATGTTCACGAGTTCCTTGGGCTCGCAGCAATTGAGACGGTAGCGGTTACCGATAAGGAGGCGGGGACCGCGCTTGCCGCGTTCTCCCGGTACGGTAAGGGTCGCGGACATCCCGCTCAACTGAACCTTGGTGATTGCTTCGCGTATGCTGTCGCAAAAAACCACCACACTGAACTGCTCTTCAAGGGCGAAGACTTTGACAAAACCGACATCACGCCCGCGGCTCGCGCGTTCCGAGAGTGAAGGCGGGCCCGCAAGACGGAAAGCGAAAACCGCCACCCGCTTCAAGTTGCGCCGGGCCAGTTTCAAGGGCCAAGGGCTGCTGCCGGAATTCCGCGACGCATCTTGGAAAGAAGTACGCGACCAGAGCTATCGGTGTTGCGGTTCATAGGGCATTGAGGTGCGGGGCCCATACGGCCGGCGCTTTTTATTCTTTATTAATGATCTATTAGAAGCCGTAAATATTGTAAGAAAATGCCAATCTATTAACCTTGCCCTAAAGATCAAATGACTGTTAGCGTCCGGTAGACCGCGAGTATCCCAGGGCGTCTCACCTGTGATGATGCCACACGGGATCTTAGGCGGAGGCTTCGCGATGGCGTTGTCCGACTGGACGGAACTGGAAAATCTCAGCGGCGAGATTGCCGACTCGCAGAGCCGGCTGGCCGCTGCGCGCTCCACGCAGAATCACGGGCTTGTCAAATTGCTGGAACGGCAGATCACCGAGGCGGAAAAATGGCGCGACCGCCTGCTGTCGCAGATCACGGCTCGGATGACCTCCTCGTCCGGTCCGGCGGCGCGCCGCCGTGATCCTCCCGCCGTCGCGGTGGATCAGCCGCAACCGATGGAGGCGGAAGCGCCGACGGTCGAAGCGCCTACTGTCGAAGCGCCTGCTGTCGAAGCGCCTGCTGTCGAAGCGGCTATCGAGATCACGCCGATCGTTACATCGCCCGAGCCCGCTCCCGTCATCGATGCGGCATCGCCCGAGCCCGCTCCCATTGCCGATAGACTGGAAGGAGTTGCCGACGTGTGGGATCAATTGACGCGCGCCGATGTCGAGCGCGTAAAACGCGAACTTGGCCTGCGCCGCGCCGAACTCCTGTCCCGGCATGCCGACGAGCTCAGAGCGCTCGATGCCCAGCAGACCGAAATCGATACGCTCGAGCAGACGATCGATGCGTTTGCCCGCAGATTCAATATCGCCGGCGCCGAGGTCGTGGTGCCGTTCGAGGGCGAGCGCAACCCGCGCGGCCAAGCCCGCGGCTGAGCCGGCCGGCCCGGGCGAAGGATCCCGGTTCGTCAAGCTGATTTCGCTGCGCGGGACGAGCTGCGCCGCACTCTAGCATAGCGCTCGCGACATTGCAGTCGCAGCGCCGATCGCTATTCTGCCGCGGCAAATAGGCGTCGGATGCGGCGATGGCAAAGGCAGCGCGCGATATCGTGGTGTTCGACCTCGGCGGCGTGCTGATCGACTGGAACCCCCGGCACCTCTACCGCAAGCTGTTCGCCGGCGACGACGCGGCGATGGAGCATTTTCTCTCGACGGTCTGCACCCATGAATGGAACCGAGGCCATGATTCCGGCCGCAGCTTTGCCGAGGGCGCCCGGCTGTTGAAAATCGATCATCCCGACAAGGCCGAGTTGATCGACGCCTATTGCGCGCGTTTTGACGAGATGATGGCCGGCCCCATCGCCGGCTCGGTCGAGATCCTGGCCGAGCTGAAGGCTTTAGGCACGCCGCTTTACGGCCTGACCAATTTCTCGGCGGAAACCTATCCGGCTGCCTTCGAGCGGTTCGAGTTTCTGCGCTGGTTTCGCGGCATTCTGGTCTCGGGCGAGGTCAAGATGATCAAGCCCGACCCGCGCATTTTCGAACTGCTGATCAAACGTTTCGAGATCGACCCGCAGCGCACCGTCTATATCGACGACGTCGCCGCGAATGCGATGGCGGCCCGGCCCTTCGGCATGCACGCGATCCACTTCACGAACCCCGAAGCGTTGCGGCAGGAACTCGTCGAGCTCGGGCTGTTACCGGCTCCCCTGCTCGATTGACGCGATCAGCGGCCGCGCTGCCGCTTGACGTCGTCGGCCGATCAGAACGCCGGCTTCACCGGAACGCGCCGGAAAAAAACAGCGCCAGCCCGAAGAATGCCAACGCGAGGACCAGCAGAGGTCTGACGTAAGCGATTTTGAGATCGAGCACGGCGTTTGACGGATTGTCGGGATCGTAGTGCACGACCACCTCGGTCCCGGCGGGATATTGCGCCGCCTTTGCCTGCGCCAATTCCTCACTGCCCGCCACCCGCGCGCCGAAACTGAGCTGTGCGCCGTGATCGCGGCCGTTGACGCGGTACGCATACTCGACCACCGGCTCGTAGAACGTCGTCAGAGTGCCTCTGCGGGCGCCGCCGACCCGGGTGCGGTAATGCTCAACCGTGCTGGAAACGATATGGCCGCCGGTGACCGGCCAGCCCGCTGCTTCCACGGCTTGCCGCCGCGCCGCCCGGAGCAGGGCCAACAGCATCACCCCAGCGAGCGCGAAGAAGCCCATGCCCGGCAGGAACGCGCTCTTGGGGAAATGCGCCTCCAGCCTCTCCAGAATCGCGGCGCCATTCGCGAAGATCGCCAGTGCCGCGAAGCCGGCGATCAGGACCGCGGCGGCGATCAGATAGAGCCAGATGACCGGAACAGGCGGATCGCGCTGCAAAACCGCGTGCTCCGGGTTTTTCGGATCGTAGTAGACCGGCACCGTGGCGCCGACCGGATATCGGTCGAGGGTCTCTTCTGTGCTTGCCTCGCTCACCTCGCCGATCCCGATTCGCGTCCCGCGAATGACCCGGTCGCCCAGGCTGAATTCGTATTCGATAGTGGGAAAATTCTTGACCTGCGTGACCTCGCCGGCACGCCGCCGGTGCTCCGCGCGTGTCTGTGACTTGACGATGCGGGCGCGCGTCGACGGCCAGCGTGCCGCGTAACGCAGTTGCGCCGCCTTCCGTACGATCAGCCCAGCAATCCCAATCGGAATTGCCATGATGAAGAGCGGCATCACGATCTCAACGGGGAGCAGTAGCGGGGCGAGCGTCAGCGTCAGGCCGCCGGCTCCCGCCCACCAGAATTCTTTCGGCAGATGAAGGGGCCCTGTTTGGATACGGAAACACCCCAGCAGGACCAGCGCGAGCCCGAGGATTCCTGCGGCACCGGCGCCGAGGCGCAGCGCATCGCCGAGACGCTCGGTTGTGCCATCGGAAACCGGGGTGGTGCGGCGGCGGATATCGACTGACAGCGTGCCTTCGCCGTCGCGTGAGAATGCCGCACTCATCGCCTCCGCCATCGCGGTTGCCTGGGCGATCGCTTCGGCGCTGGATGGTGCGCGCACGCTGACGCGCGTATGGCGCACCTTGCTCTGGTTCGGCACCGGTTTCAGGATTGCATCCGCGCCGAGGCTTTGCCGCGCTCGCTCGAAGGCGCGGGTGACGCGGGAATCGTCGCGTTCGGTGGTGGTCGCGAGATCGATATTGGCCGTCACGCTTTGCGCCGCCCAGGACGGCACCAGATCGCGTATCTGCCAGAGCAACCAGGCGGTCAAAAGCGACGCGATACCGAGGATGATGTATTTGGCGGTTGGCCGAGGCACCGCTTTGCTCCTGAAGAGTCCCCTTGCCGTCGCCGGGATGATTGCACAAAGCTGGGCCGAAGCGGTGTCATCAAGGAGGGATGCGTGAAACTTCCACAGACCGGCGGGTGCCAGTGCGGCGCGATCCGCTACGAGATCATCGAAGCGCCGCAATTGGTGTACACGTGCCACTGTACCGATTGCCAGCGCCTGACCAGCAGCGCGTTCTCGTTGGGGATTGTCGTTCCCGACAGAGCTTTCCGGCTGACGGGGGTCGCGCCGCGTCCGCTGCAGCGCACCGCCGATAGCGGGCGGGTGAATACCCGACTGGTTTGCCCCGAGTGCGGCTCCTGGGTTTGCGGTACCCCGCGGGATGGCGTTGTGCGGGTGCGGGCGGGTACCTTGGACGATACGTCGTGGTTGCAGCCGACGCGGCACATCTGGACCCGCAGCAAGCAGCCCTGGATCACGCTGCCCGAGGGCGATCAGGTCTTCGAGGCGCAGCCTCCCGCGTGAGGGCGCACACCGCAACCATCCTTTTCCCTTCCCGGCGGGGCCGGACTCTGCCGGCCTCAGCTACCGCGCATCAGCCGTTTTGGAGCCGATAGCGCAACCAAACCACGCCACCCTCCAACACCTGGCTGCTCGCCAAGGTCATCGAGCGGATCGGCGCCGGGACCCCGGCATCCGTGTCGCCGGAGTCGAAGATGCTCGGCGCGCCCTTCGATCCATCGACCGCGGGGCAGATCGCGAGGCTGATCTCGTCGATTAGCCCGGCCCGCAGAAAGGACCCGTTCGAGCCGCCGCCGCCTTCGAGCAGCAGGCGTTCGATTCCCAGCTCGCGGTTCAGGATCTCCAGCGCCAATCCGAGATTGAGCTCCTGTTCGCCGGCGAAGATGTAGGAGACGCCATCCCGGCGCAGGCCTGCCAGATGCGCGTCGGAGACCCGCTCGGTCAGCACCACGACGATCGGGTCGCCGCCGATATCGGAGCGGCCCCAGGCAATCTTGCCCTGCGCATCGAGCGCGATGCCGTACGCGGCGGCATCCCGCCGGAGAAACCAATGTTCCCGCGGATAGGTTTGGTCGGCGCGGTCGGGGTAGGACTCGGCCTTGGCGTATTCGCTGCCGGTGACCCGGCCGATCAGCCAGGAGCCGCCGCCGAGCCGCTCGTGCAGCCGCTCGAACAGCCCCGCCATGCGGTTCTCCGCGGGCCGCCACCGGCTGCCGAGAATGCGGCCGTCGACGCTCGCATTCATGTGG
>VAZR01000154.1 GCA_005888515.1 Alphaproteobacteria bacterium
GTCGCCTCGGCGATCGGAGTAGATGTGGAGCGGCTTTGCCCTCCCTTCGACGACTTCCCGATTTATGACGATCTCGCTGACCCCGGCCAGGCTGGGCAGCTCGAACATCGAATCGAGGAGTATCCCCTCCATGATCGAGCGGAGCCCGCGGGCCCCGGTCTTGCGGGCGATCGCCTTCTGGGCGATGCCGCGCATCGCCTCTTCGGTCAGCTCGAGACGGACGTCCTCCATCTCGAACAGGCGCTGATACTGCTTGACCAGCGCGTTCTTCGGCTTGGTCAGGATGTCGACCAGCGCATCCTCATCGAGATCGTCGAGGGTGGCGACCACCGGAAGCCGGCCGACGAACTCCGGGATCAGGCCGAATTTGAGCAGGTCCTCCGGTTCGAGATCCTTAAGGATCTCGCCGGTCTTGCGTTCATCCGGTCCGCGCACCTCCGCGCCAAAGCCGATCGAAGTACCCTGGCGGCGCTGCGCGATGATTTTTTCCAGCCCGGCAAACGCGCCGCCGCAGACGAACAGGATATTGGTCGTGTCCACCTGCAGAAATTCCTGCTGCGGGTGTTTGCGCCCGCCCTGCGGCGGCACCGACGCGATGGTGCCCTCCATGATCTTTAGGAGCGCCTGCTGCACGCCTTCGCCGGAGACGTCGCGGGTGATCGATGGGTTGTCCGATTTGCGCGAGATCTTGTCGACCTCGTCGATATAGACGATGCCGCGCTGGGCCCGCTCGACGTTGTAGTCGGCGGCCTGCAGCAGCTTCAGGATGATGTTCTCGACATCTTCGCCGACATAGCCGGCCTCGGTCAGGGTCGTGGCATCGGCCATCGTGAACGGGACGTCGATGATCCGCGCCAGCGTCTGCGCCAACAGGGTCTTGCCCGATCCGGTCGGCCCGACCAGCAGGATGTTCGACTTGGCCAGCTCGACATCGTTGTTCTTCGAACCGTGCGCCAACCGTTTGTAATGGTTGTGGACGGCGACCGAGAGCACGCGCTTGGCGTGGTCCTGGCCGATCACGTAATCGTCGAGCACCCGGCAGATGTCGCGCGGACCCGGCACCCCGTCGCGCGACTTGACCAGCGTCGTCTTGTGCTCCTCACGGATGATGTCCATGCAGAGCTCGACGCATTCGTCGCAGATGAACACGGTGGGACCCGCAATAAGCTTCCTGACCTCATGCTGGCTCTTGCCGCAAAAGGAGCAGTACAGCGTATTTTTCGAGTCGCTACCGCTGGACTTCGTCATCACCACTCCATCACCGGGTCCCGCGGACCCGTCCGAGGACGGGCTGGCCTTGCGGATTCCGTGCCGGCGGCGGAACCCAGCAAGGGCGGGCCGGGCACGGCGCTCAACCAGAACGCTCCCACCCGGGCCATGAAATTATATGTGCTCCATTTGGATCAACAACTAGTTAAATCGGCTGCTCCCGAGGGGGGCGAACTTAACCATGCTTAGGCGCGGAAACCCCGCTCATCTTCGCGGCTCGGCCGAGCCTCGACCACCTCGTCAACCAATCCGAACTCCTTTGCCTCGAGCGGCGAGAGGAATTTGTCGCGCTCGACCGCGCCCGAGATGACTTCGAGCGGCTGGCCGGTGTGGCGGACATAGATTTCGTTAAGGCGGGCCCGCAGGGCGAGGATTTCGCGGGCCTGGATCTCGATATCGGTGGCCTGGCCCTGGGCGCCGCCCGAGGGCTGGTGGATCATGATCCGCGAATTGGGCAGCGAGAAGCGCTTGCCATGAGCCCCGGCGGCCAGCAGCAACGACCCCATCGAGGCCGCCTGGCCGATGCACACCGTCGAGACCGGCGAGCGGATGTATTGCATCGTGTCGTAGATCGCGAGACCCGAGGTCACCACCCCGCCCGGCGAGTTGATATAGAAGGCAATGTCCTTCGTCGGGTTCTCCGATTCGAGGAACAGCAGCTGGGCGCAGATCAGGCTTGCGACGGCATCATGCACCGGGCCGACCAAAAAAATGATCCGCTCCTTCAGCAGGCGCGAATAGATGTCATAGGCACGTTCACCGCGGTTGGTCTGCTCGACCACCATCGGCACAAGGTTGTTCATGTACTGTTCGAAATGATCGGCCATCCCACTCTCCTCGAACCGCGCCCGACAGAGGCACGCGGCGTTCGCTAGTTTATCACACTGTCGCTTCCGACGGGCCGCCGTTCTCGTCCTCGGCGGCGCCGGTCATCAATTCCTGAGGCGTTACCTTGCGCTCCGCCGGTTTTGCCAATTCGAGGATGAAGTCGACGACCTTTTCCTCAAAGATCGGGGCGCGCAAATTGTTAATCGCCTCGGGGCTCTTGCGGTAAAAATCGATCACCTGGCGCTCGTAACCGGGGTGGCGCCGCGCCTCCTGAGCCAGCGCCTGGTTGAGCTCCTCCTGGGTCACCGTGATGTTATTGCTGCGGCCGGCCTCGGCCAGCAGCAGCCCGAGACGGACGCGCCGCTCGGCGATGCGGTGGTACTCCTCCTTGAGCTTCTCCTCGTCCTGATCCTCCGCTGCCGCCGGTTCGCTGTCGGAAGCACCTTCGAGCGCGGTTTCCTCGGGCGCGATGACCGCGGCTGCGTCGAGCGGCTCCTCGGCCGACCCGCGATGCGAGGTCGCGTGATGCGCGGCCGGCTCGTGTTGGTGCTCGTGCGGCTTCTCGGCTTCGGCGGTTGCCGGCGATCTCTCCGAACCGCCCTCGAGAGCGGTCTCCTCGGGCGCGATCAGCGCGGCTGCGTCGACCGGCCCCTCGGATGCCCCGGCGCCGGCGGTCTCCCCAGCCTCAATCTGCGTGCGACGTTCCTTCTCGCTCTCGTGCTGCGCCCATATCGTGTTGAATTCCATTTCGACCATCCCCGGGGGGACCGGGAAATCGTAACGCTCGGCGAGTTTGTCAAGGAGCACTCGCTTGACGCGCTGGCGTGCGACCGAATCGTAGTCGCGCTGCATCCGCTGGCGGACCTCCTGGCGCAGCTCTGCGAGGGTGTCGAGCCCGACCGCCTCGGCGAGCGAATCGTCGATCGCTGCCGGCAGGCGCTGCCGCACCTCCTTTACCTTGACCTCGAATACCGCGTCCTTGCCGGCCAGATCGGGGGCGCCGTAATCGGCCGGGAATGTCACCCTGATAGTGCGGTCCTCGCCCGCTTTGGCGCCGAGCAGCTGGTCCTCAAAGCCCGGGATGAACCGTCCCGCGCCGAGCTCGATCGAAACGTTCTCGCCCTTGCCGCCGGGAAACTCGACGTCACCGAGCTTGCCGTCAAAGTCGACGGCAATTACGTCGCCGTTTTCCGCCGGCCGCTCGACCGGTTCCGATTTGCGCTGTGCTTCGGCGATCCGCTCGACGGCACGGTCGATGTCCTCCTCGGGGACGTCGGCGATCAGCCGCTCAATCCTCAGATCGGCGAAATCCGGCTCGGGCATGTCGGGCAACACTTCGACCGACATCTTGTATTCGAGATCGGCGCCTTCGGTGGCGGACACGATCTCGACCCTCGGCGGCAGCGCCGGACGCAGATTTTGCTCGCGCATTGCCTCGGCCGAGCTGCCCTGCACGGTGCTTTCCAGCACCTCGTGGCGCACCGCCGGGCCGTAGCGCTTGCGCAACAGCGGCATCGGCACCTTGCCCGGCCGAAAGCCGGGGATGCGGATCGATTGTCCGATCTCACCGAGCCGCCGACTGATCTGATCCTCAACCTCGGTCGCGGGAACGGTGATCTTGAATTCGCGCTTCAACCCCTCGGCGCTGGTCTCGGTTATTTGCATCGCAGATTGCTCACCCTCTCGATTTTAGTCCCGACGCTGCGGGGCGCCGTCCGGTTCAGTCGCCGGGGACCGCTGGTGCGGGCGGGGGGATTTGAACCCCCACGATTTTCATCGCTGGATCCTAAGTCCAGTGCGTCTGCCAGTTCCGCCACGCCCGCGCGCCTACTGGCCGGGCGACGCCCTCCGCGCCGGCGGCGGGTTCTAACATACTCGTTGTGCCGAACATAGCCGGGCGGGGTGGCGATCCCGCGTTAGTGTGGCGAATCCAAAATTCGCGGTCTCGCGGGGCGACGTTGCGAACGAATTTCGATACCGGCGCCGGGCCAATCATAGGCCGCCCATAGGAAATATGAAAGGCCCGCTTCAGGAAGCGATAGTCAGCCAAAGGCCAAGCGCCCGCAACACCTTGGCCGCCGTCGCAAACTCAGGTTCCCGCCGACGACAGCGCCTTATAGCGTCATGGCAGGGGATGAGGTTTAGAGTGTGATCCCGACGCCTCGATCACCGCGCGGGAGCACGGGCGCGTCCAGTACTGGTCATGCATGAGAATTATAGACGGCGGCATGTGAGGCATGATGCGGTTTTCCGAAGAAGCCTGGCAGCAGAATGCGGGGTTGCGCAAGGCGATCCACCGGCTGCCGTTCAACACCGAATTGGCGGCCGGGACGCTGTCGCGCGAGCGGTTCCGCTTCTACATCGTGCAGGACGCGATCTATCTCGGGCAGTACGCGCGGGTGCTGGCGCTCGCCGCGGCGAAGGCGCCGGAGATCGCGACGTTGCAGGCCTTCGCCAACTCGGCATTGGGCGCGGTCGCGGTCGAGCAGGCATTGCACGGCCGTTATTTACAGGAGTTCGGGGTCGATCCCGCTTCGGTCATGGCCGCCGAGCCGACGCCCGATTGCCTCGCCTATACCAGCTTTCTGCTGGCAACGGCGTACCAGGAGCCCTGGGAAATCCTGATAGCGGCACTGCTGCCGTGCTTCTGGATCTACTGGGACGTCGCGCAGGCGATCACCTGCGACGCAGCACCCGACAACCCGTACCGCGCCTGGATCGATACGTATGCCGATCCGCATTTCGGCGAGGCGGTCGGGAGGGTCATCGGGGTTGCCGACGAGGCCGCGGCGAGGACCACACCGCGCATCCGGGCCGGGATGCTGGTCGCCTTTCGCCGCTCGGCCCAATACGAATGGCTGTTCTGGGATGGTGCCTACCGGCAGCGCGGCTGGCCGGTATTCGGCTGATTTCTGCCGATTGCCTTCTACCGTGGCCGGCCTCCGGTTCGCTCGCTACTGATGGCAGGATCACCAGCCGAATTTGTGCTGGGTGCGGTCCCGGTGATTGTTCGGGTTTTATTTGCCGCGTGTCCGGAATCATGGTCGGCGGGCGAAAACTGACCGCCAATCAGGGCCACCAGGATCAGAAGGAAACAGAGAAGCCAACCCATATCGCGCCCCCTTGAGACAGCGACAACGGGATTTTGGCTTCGTATCTTCCATATCCAACGAACGAATACTCGGTATTCTATCGGTATTTAGGTAGCGGTGGGCAGATTCTTGCAGCGGTACTGCCCAGGGACTTCCACAAACTCTGGTCGATTAGATGCTCAGCAGCCGGGACAAGCCCGGGGGCGAGGGTTTAAGAGAGATCGAGCCAGATCCGAAGCGAGCAGATCGGGAGGAGCAAAATGGCGGCATCGGGGAAAATCCCGGTCATCACCGGCGCCGGCAGCGGCATCGGCCGGGCCAGCGCGCATGCCCTGCTGGAAGCGGGCTGGAATGTCGTGCTGGCCGGCCGACGCCGCGACATGCTGGAGGAAACCGCCTCGCTCGCTAGGGTGATGCCGCCGCGCACCCTGGTCATGCCGACCGACATCCGCGACCCGGCGCAGATCACCGGGCTTTTCACGGCGGTCAAAAACACCTATGGCCGCATCGACCTGTTGTTCAACAATGCCGGGATCAGCACCCGCGGCATCGCGTTCGAGGAGCTGACCTACGAGCAGTGGACGGATGTCGTGGCGGTCAATCTGACCGGCTCGTTCCTGTGCGCCCAGCACGCCTTCCGCATGATGAAGGCGCAGGATCCGCAGGGCGGCCGTATCATCAACAACGGCTCTGTCTCGGCGCATGTGCCGCGGCGCAACTCGACCCCCTACGCCTCGACCAAGCATGCGCTGACGGGACTGACGCGGTCGATCTCGCTCGACGGCCGCGAATACAACATCGCCTGCGGCCAGATCGACATCGGCAACGCCGCGACCACCCGAAACGAGGACACCGCGCGCGGTCGACTGCAAGCCTCGGGCCGGGTCGAGGCCGAGGCGCGCATCGATGTGCGCGACGTCGCGAAGGGCGTCCTCTACATGGCCGAACTGCCGCCCGAAGCCAACGTCCTGTTCATGACCGTCATGGCGAACAAGATGCCCTATGTTGGGCGGGGATGAGGTTGAAACGCGTGAAATTGTTGGTGGTCCTGTCCGCTCTGCTGGCGGTCGCGGCGCAGGCTGCGAGTGGCGGAGAGGATGTTCAGCGTCGCTTATACGCGGTGAACCAGTCGGCAAAGGATCGTGGGTCGATCTCGGTATATGACATCGATGCCGGGCATCGGCTGGTCAAGACCATTCCGACCGTTGCTGGCGTGGCCGACGTCAAAGGCGTCGCGGCCAGCGCCGCTACCGGCCGGTTCTATGTCGCATACCGGGACCGCGCTGGATTCGGCATGCTCTACTGCCTGAACCTGTACGACG
>VAZR01000155.1 GCA_005888515.1 Alphaproteobacteria bacterium
AACCGGTGAAATGGTGCTCGACCAGGAACACGCTGTGAAAGCCGAGCTGTTCGGCCTCGCAGATGTAATCGATGTAGTCGCTGTAGATCCGGCTGTCGCTCGCCTGCTCGCCCGGATCGGTGCGCGCGCCGCCGAACAGTCCGAAACGCATACTGTGCTCCATAATGCAAACAGAGCCCCTCTCCCGCACTGCGGGAGAGGGTGGCGAGCGAAGCGAGACGGGTGAGGGTGTTTGCTTGTGTTAGACCCTCACCCTCCCGGCGCTTAGCGCTGGGCCCCTCCCTCTCCGCAATGCGGAAGAGGGGCTTTCACGGACTCAGCCTATTTCTTCGCGTCGCCGTAGGGATAGACCACCTTGCCGGTGGCGTATTTGTCCGGCCAGACGATCGTCTGCTTCTCGTCGGTCTTCCACTGCTCGAGGTCGCTGCCCTTGACGTCGTGGAACTGGACCTGCATGACGCGGGCTTCCTTCCACTCGCCGTTTGGGCCGTACTCGATGTCGCCGACAATCGTCTTCATCGTGTGGCTGCGCAGGTACTCGGCGATCTTGTCCTGATCGAGGCTCTTGGCGCCCTCGACCGCCTGCTGCAGCACCTGCAGATTGGCGTAGGCGAAAGGCGGCAGGTAATAGCCGAGCGGATCGACCCCCTCGCTGGCCGCGCGCGCTTGGTACTTCTTCAGGAACTCGTCGACGCCCGGGAAGTTCAAGGTCTTGGCCGGTTCCCAGAAATCGTAGTTGATGATGCCGTTGAGCTGCGGTCCGAGCTGCTGCTTGATCGTGGCGTATTGCAGCCCGACCAAGCCGCCGCCGAACATCTTGGCCTTGAGGCCGACCTCGTTGGCCGCCCGCACCATGCCGACCGCGTCCGGCGGATACGAGAAGCTGATCACGACATCGGGATTGGTCGAGTCGATCGCCCGCACGATCGGCGTGTAGTCGGTCGTGGTCGGCGGGTAGGTCTTGTCGTAGATCACCTTGATCCCGGCATCTTTGGCGTTCTTGCGCGCGCCTTCGGCGGCGTTGCGCGGGAATTCGGCATCGCCCGCGATGATCGCCACGGTCTGCGGCTTCGGGTTCTGCGCCGCGGCGATCTCGAAGAAACCCTTCGAGAAGGCCGACGGGGGATCAGGCCCGCCGACCGGCTGCATCGAGAAGTAGCGCGGGTATTGGAACTCGCGGTTCACGTCCAGACCGAACAGCGAGAAAAAGGTCATATTGTGCTGGATCACGACGGGCATCGCCGGCGCCAGCAGGTTGGTGCCGTAATCGCCGGTGACCAGATCGACCTTGTCGACCTCGAGCAGCTTGGTGAAGATGCCCGGCACCGTGGCCGGGTTGCTCTGATCGTCGTAATAGATCAGCTGCACCGGCCGGCCGAGGAGCCCGCCCTTGGCGTTGATCTCCTCCTCCCAGATCTTCATTCCGAGCAAGGCCGCCTTGCCACTGGCGGCGATACCACCGGTCAGCCCCATGCCAAAGCCGATCTTGATCGGCTCGGCGGCGCGCGCCGGCAGCAGGCTCGCCGCGCCGAACAGCAGCGCAGCAGCGACCAGGATGGATATGCGTCGAGCGGTGGGCATGGCGTGTCCTCCTCTCGCGCGTTCAGCACGCGGTCGTGCGGGATCAGGCCGCCGCAATTCAGCTCGGCGAGGATGCCGTCGAAACCAATTTCGTCGCGCAACTGGCGCAGGCGCTGGCTGACGCTGTCCGGCGTGCCGACGATGACGTTGCCGCGCAAGGCATCGGCATAGGTCAGATTGCGCAGGCGTTCCGCCCGGTCGATAAAGGACTGCCGGCCGGAACGGCGCGCCGACTCGGCGATCAGCTCGTATTGCAGCCGGTAGAAGTGCGTGACGCTTTCTTCCGCCTCGGCGCGCGCCTGCTCCTCGGTCTCGGCGATATAGATCGGGGCGGACACGAACACCTGGCCTTTGCCAGGATGCCCGGCCGCTTTGTAGGCGTCGTAATAGGCCTTGATGTGCGGGGCGAGCTCCGACCAGGTCGGGTGGCGCGTGCTGGCAAACACCGGATAGCCGAGCGCGCCGATCGCCGGGAAGGTGTCCGGGGTGCTGGCGGCGATGCGGATCGGCGGCAATTTGCCGTTATAGGGCCGCGGCACGGAAGCGACATTGTCGAAACTGTAGAAGCGACCGGAGTAGGAGAAGCGCGGCTCTTTCCAGGCCCGCAGCACGATTTCGAGGATCTCGGCGAAGCGGTCGCGGCTCTCTTCGTAGGGGACCTGGTAGGCATCGTAGGTGCTGACGACGCCGCTGCGACATAGGGGCAGCACCTGGACGGCGATGCCGATCTTCATATGGCGGGAGCGCGCCGCGATCGCGCTGGCGATCGCCAGCGGCGACGACAGGTAGGTGCGCTCGGGCGCGAAGTGGATCTCGGCCAGCCACATCACGTCGAGACCGCAGCGCTCGGCGGCGTCGACCTGCTCCATCGCCTCGTCAAAAGCTTCCGATTCGCTGCGGCCGGGCAGAGAGGGAAACTCGTGAAACATGCCGAACTCCATGCGCCACCTCCTCTTGCTCATCCACGGTCAACGCTAGAATCTCGCCGTCTGTTTAGCAAATGTCGCGCTCCGGCAAGATGCCGGGCCGCCCGGCTACTGTAATCGCACGCGTGAATTTTCTTGGAACGCTTGCGCGTAAATTGATGTTTTAGGTCGTTCTCTCTAAACTGATGCGCACAAAACTTGCGCGCGATTTTAAGCAAAAGGTGCGCACCATGCAAAAGAGCGACAATCGGCTGCTGCGGGTTGCGCTCGCTGCCGCCATCATGATCGGCGGGCTCGTCGCGGTGGAGAACGACGCCCGGGCCGAGGATCGGGAACGCGTCACGATTCTCGAAGAGAATGACGGGCTCTTCTTCAATTCCGACAAGCACTACACCCAGGGGCTCCGCATCTCCGATCTCCACCGGGTAGCGCCGGACGGCTTCTGGAACGGCGCGTTCGATCTGATCGGCAGCATCACGCCGATCTTCGCCCCGGGCGGCACGCGGCAGGACGCGTTATTTCTTGGCCAGAGCATCTTCACCCCGAAAAACACCCAGATCAGACCGCCCGACCCGCGCGACCGGCCGTATGCCGGCTGGCTCTATGCCGGGGCGAGCCTGCTCCAGGAGACGAACCGCCAGATGCTGGAGAACCTGGAGCTCGATGTCGGGACCGTCGGCCCAGCAGCTCTGGCAAAGCAGGTTCAGAACGATTTTCATCAATTTATCGGGACGGATACCGCCAAAGGTTGGAGCAGCCAGGTGCAGGGCGAGATCGGGGCCGCGTTGAGCTATGAACGCTTATGGCGGCTGCCGCTGGCCGGAGACTCACAATTCGGCATCGATGTGATTCCGCAGGCGGGCGGCACGGTCGGCAACATCTTCACCTATGGCGAGATCGGGACGCTGCTGCGCATCGGCACAGGGCTTGGGGCCGATTATGGCCCGGCTAGAATCCGGCCGGCTTTGTCCGGAACGGATTATTTCGACGATCGCGGACTCGATGAAGGCAGGGGTTTGTACTTCTTTGCCGGTGCCCAGGGCCGCGCTGTGGCGCGCAACATCTTCCTGGACGGCAATTCGTTCCGCGCCAGCCCGCATGTGCCCAAGAAGGTCTTAGTCGGCGACCTGCAGGCGGGTTTCTCGGCATTATGGTCCAAGTCGCTCCGGCTGGATGTCAGCGTCGTCCTGCGCAGCAAAGAGTTTCGGGGCCAACGCGGGACCGATGACATTTGTACGGCCGCGCTCACCTTCACCTGGTAGCAAGCGGCTCCCGGTACTTTCGCCATAGCTCCAAGCAGCGCCGCAGTCAGATCATCAGGCGGTCGAGGTGGCCCGCGGGGTAGCGGGCGCCCGCGGCGGCGCCGGGCGCGAAGATGTGTTCGAGCGCATCTTCGGTGTCAGCCGACAGGCGGATACCGGCCGCGGCGGCGTTTTCCTCGAGCCGGTGGACATGGCTGGTACCGGGGATCGGCACGATAAACGGCCGACGCGACAACACCCAGGCGATCGCCAGCTGGGCCGGGGTGCAGCGTTCGGCGGCGGCATGCGCCTTCAATTCCTCGACCAGCTCCAGATTGCGCGCGAGGTTCTCGCTTTGGAAGCGCGGCATGCGGCGGCGCGCATCGCCGTCGCGCAGCCCGTCGAGGCCGGTCACCGCGCCGGTCAGAAAGCCACGCCCGAGCGGGCTGTAGGCGACAAAGCCGATGCCGAGCTCGTCGCAGAGCGGCAGGATCTCGGCCTCGACATCGCGGGTCCACAGCGAATATTCGATCTGCACCGCGCTCAGCGGGTGGACCGCATGAGCGCGCCGGATCGTTGCCGCGCCGGCCTCCGAGATGCCGAGATGCCGCACCTTGCCCTGGCGCAGGAGATCCGCCATCGCGCCGACCGTGTCCTCGATCGGCACGGCCGGATCGATGCGGTGAATGTAATAGAGGTCGATCACATCGGTCTGCAGGCGCTTCAGGCTCTTATCGCAGGCCTCGCGGACATATTCGGGGCGGCCGTCCGAGAAGCGCGGGCCGCCGGCCTGGCTCAGATTGCCGAATTTGCTGGCGATCACGTACTCAGCGCGGTGCCCCTCGACGGCGCGGGCGATCAGCTCCTCGTTGCGGCCGGCGCCATACGCATCGGAAGTGTCGAGGAAATCGATACCGAGCTCGCGGGCTCGGCGGACCGTCGCGATCGCCGAGGCGGGATCGGGCGCATCGTAAAACGGCGTCATCGTCGCGCAGCCGAGCCCGACCGCCGACACTTCCAATTCTCCTAACCTGCGCCGTTGCATATCGCCCTCCTCCTGGCGGCGGATCGCACAGTATGATCACGCGATAGGTGATGTGAACCCGGGAGAGAACCGATATGCCGCGATACGAGCAACTCGACGAAACCCGCCTCGACACCGCGCAGCGCCGCATCTGGGATGCGTGCAAGGCGGGGCCGCGCGGCTCGGTACCGCCGCCGGTGCATGTCTGGCTGAAAAGCCCGGGGCTCGCCGACCACGCGCATCAGCTCGGCGCACATGTCCGGTTCGGCACGGATTTCTCCCAGAAGCTGACGGAGATCGCGATCCTGATGACGGCGCGCTACTGGACGGCGCAGTTCGAATGGGCGGCGCATGTGCGCCTGGCGCAGAATGCCGGCATATCGCAGGACGTCATCGATGCGATCGCCGCGCGCAAGACGCCTCGCTTCGCCGATCCCGACGAGCAGCTCGTCTACGATTTCTGCCGCGATTATTACGAGGACCACCGGGTCGACGACGCGACCTATGACCGTGTCGTCAAGCGATGGGGCGAGAAGGGCATCGTCGATCTCGCCGGGCTCATTGGCTATTACTCCTTTGTCTCGGTCACGCTGAACGTGTTCGAGGTGCCGACCCCGCCGGGTGCGAAATTGCTGGAGAAATAGCCGCGAAGATTGCCCCTCACCCACCCGCGCCTGCGGCGCGGGTCCCCCCTCTCCCCGCAAGCGGGGCGAGGGATTTACGGCGGCACCGCTGAGCTCCCTCTCCCCGCTCGCGGGGAGAGGATTGGGGTGAGGGGCTATTACGGCGGTGGGGCTTCGGCGGTGAATTCCTCGGCGCAGAACGTGCCGCCCTGGTAGCGCTCGGCGATCGGGTCCTTCTTCTGTCCGGCTTCGCGCGCGAGGATCTCGGCGGCATAGGGCTCGGAATCGTCCTGCGGCTTGTAGCCGAGCCGGTGCGCGTTCGAATTGTCGTACCAGGAGCGCTTATTCCCCGAGACGCCATAGACGATCTCGAAATGGATTTCGGAGTGTTCGAGGCCGATGCGGACGAGCTGGGTGTAGTCGCGCGGGCTGATCCAGATCGAGAGGCGCCGGCTGTCGATCGGCTTGGTCCCGAAATTGCCGATCCGGGTGCACAGAAAGCCGATCCCGTGCTTGTCGGCGTAGAGGCTGGCGAGGGCTTCGGAGAACGCCTTCGAGACACCGTAGCGGCTGTCCGGGCGCGGCACAACCCGATGATCGATCGTCTGAGCACGCGGGTAGAAGCCGACCGCGTGGTTCGAGGTCGCCATGACGATGCGCTTCGTCCCGGCACGGCGCGCCGCCTCGAAGACGTTGTAAAGGCCGATGATGTTGCCTTCGAGGATCTTCTCCCAGCTGTTCTCGCCAGAGATGCCGCCGAGATGGATGATGCCGTCGACTCCGGCGACCATCTTCTCGACCGCCGCCATGTCGGCGATGTCGGTCTGGTCGACCTCCTCACGCCCCTGGTCCTCCGGCCCCGCCGGCGCGAGCGGCACCCGGTCGGACACGCGCAGGATTGGATAGACGCCGCGCAACGTCTCGCGCAACGAGCGGCCGATGCCGCCGCCGGCCCCGGTGATCAGCACGCGATGCATCATCGACCTCACCTCCGGACTTTTTTGGAAGCCCAACCTCGCCGAAAGCGGCGGGTTGGACAACCGCTTTACCGCCCGGGAAGACCGCGAAGGCTTGCTAAAATCCAAGCGATTCGCCAGCCGGGATCATTTCCTCATCAGCTGACAACGGCCCCTCGCGGCAGCGACGCGCATCGATACCGGTCCCCGATTCAGCGGCGAGCGTCAGCCGTTTGCCAGCAGAAACATTGGCGTCCCGAGGCACGGCGCTCGGCAACTTGCATCGGCCCGAACCTTTGCCGAAACCGTGGGTTGAGGCTGCGTTAAGCAGTTCGGCGTCACGATGCTATTTAGCGTGAGAGTCCCGGCATAGGGGGAAACGTTATGGGACGAGGCTTTAAGTTCGTTACGATAGCGGCGGGGGTTCTCGTTGTTTTGGCAGCCCCGGCGCGGGCGCAGCTGCTGCTTCCCGGCAGCTTCTATATCGGCGCGCAGGGCGGCTGGACCAACCTGGAGACCGTAACGAATGACGGCCATCCCCAGAGGATCGGGCCGTTTGCCGGGCAGAACGCGCAATCGCTCGAGAGCTTCGAGGACGGCTTTAATGTCGGCGGCCGTGCCGGGCTCAAAATGGGGCCGTGGCGCGTCGAGGGCGAGCTGAGCTACCGCGCGAACGATTCCCATCATCTGCAAATGGTCTTCCCGAGCAACCGGACGGGCCGTTCGGCCGGAGCCGAGCGCCATTCGCTCGCCGAAATGGCCAATGTGATCTACGATTTCGACCTCGGTCTGGGATTGCCGTTGACACCGCATGTCGGCGGCGGCATCGGCGCCGCCCAAGTCACTCGCAATCTGAGCAACATATTCGGCGGGACCCACGATACCGTCACCGTGTTCGCCTACCAGGCGATCGGCGGGTTGCGCTACATGGTCTTGCCGTCCCTCGCCTTCGATGTCGATTACCGCTATTTCGCAACGACGGACACGACCTTTACGTCGACCAATCCGGATCAGATCAGGTCGAGCTACCCGACGCATAATATCGTCGCCAGCGTGAGCTGGTTGTTCGGGCCCTGACGCAGATCGCTCCGCCGGAAAAGAAAATGCCCGGGCTCGGCCCGGGCATTCAGTTTGGAGGAGATCCGGTAACGAGTATTAGAGCCGGCGGGTGCGGCGCCGCGCTGTTTGAACGAGGCGGTCGAGATTGTTCCACACCCCATCGAGCGCCTCGGCCATCATCTTGGCATCGCGCATCGTTTCGGGCAGCAGCTCGGGGCGTTCCTGCATGACCATGTGGGTGACGTTGAGCGACTCCTGGGCATGCCGCTCTTCGACATGCTGCGAGAAGCATTCCTCGAAATAGGGTTCGTGGATGAATTGCGGGAAATGGACCGAGAACGCCTCGGCGAGCGCCTGCATCCAATCGACCGATAGGATTTCGACGGCGCACCACGGACCGAGCGAGCGGGCGTAGAGCTTTTGAGCAAGGCGGACGAAATGGCCGGTCTCCGGATCGAGATGGCGGCACAGCTCGTCGTGGCTGCCGAAATCCTCGTCCCCAAGCTGGATGTTGGCGCCGATATTCTGGAACGCGCGGGTCAGCTGGTAATGATGGGTGTCGCCGCCTTTCAGACCGTCGTCATCGATGAAGATCTGCAGCTTGCGCTTGCGCATCGCCGGGCTGTCGAGATGCGGCAGGTAATAGACCGCGGCCCGGGTGGCGTGCATCGCCGATTGATACACCAGGTGGACCTGGCCGAGAAAATCGGGGTCGCTGGCGATCGCGAAGGGCAGCGCGGCGACCCGGCGGAAGAACGGCATCCGCGAGGGGCGGTGCTGCTCGACCAGCGCGGTCATCTTGCGCGGGAACTCGTCGACGGCCCGGGGGTCTACGTCCACACGATCCCATTCCCTGTAAGCAAGTGCGCCGTCGGGTGCCATTCCAAAACCCTCCAATATGTTCAACCAATGTGACAGCGCCGGGCCGGGGGGCGGGGGGCGCGTTCGGCGAGAGGGATGATCGGGCGAAATCCGTAAAAATTTGCTTAATCGCGGTGGATCTCGAAACGGCGATCTACAACCAGAAGGCCGCTGCCGCTGGCTGGCGGAGGCCGCCCGGCGTCAAGCATCTGTTAAGCAAAAGCCTTGGAAACGCGCGGTTTTTTGCGGTTGCCGCAGGGTTGCCGCCCGCCATCGACAGGCTGCGACGGAAAGACGCAAGCTGCGGGAGGCGCGGCGTTAAC
>VAZR01000156.1 GCA_005888515.1 Alphaproteobacteria bacterium
CGCCTCGGCCGGTGCCAGGCCTCTGAAATCGGGATTATCAATACGTGGACGATGAAGACCAACCGTCCCCGACCGCTTAGTGCCCCCAAACCAAGCTAGCCCGCATGCGCTCGCGCAAACGCAATTGGGGCCCTTACACCGCCAGCCATCGCCCATATCAGAAAACCAAGTTATCTCGCCGACCCGAAGAGGCGAAAAAACGGAGATGAGATAGCGACGGAATAACCTCCCGATCTTCTCTGCTTCTTCAACTGAACCGCCGGCCGAGATCAGCGAGAAAACGTTAAGCAGAGGATGATTCTCCGCGTAGAGACGGCGGACCTTCTCAAAGTCGCCTTTGTCGATAACGCCGCGGATATACGCTTGCATGCACATTCCGGGAGCAGGTCGAAACCCGGAAGGCCAAAGCTTTGGCAAATACGCTTTCTCTATTGAGCCCTCGGCATAGATTGCACTGCATCCGACTTCAGCGGCGTGCGATGGCACGGCCAGAAAGAACGCAAGAAATGCCAGGGCTAAAGCCGCGCGCCGAGAGCAACCAACCGAAGGCATCGCGGGTTTAGTTCATCCCAATTCTGACATCCTAGGCAGGACTTCCTTCGAGAACATCGTCAGGTTGGCGACGGTGTCGTCGTGGTCGAGAAGGCCGCCCTGGCCCATCATCAAGAGGTGGCCGAAGCCGCCGACGTGGTCGTAGAAGGCCCGGAGCTGGTTCCACACATCGTCCGGGGTGCCGGCGAAGACGAGGCCGGCGTCGATCGCCTCCTCGACTTGCATCGTGCGGGCGTTGATCGGGCGGCCGTCCTTGGTCTGGACCCGCGTCGCGCGCGCCATCGAGGCGCCGCCCGATTTCAGCATCTGCGCGTTGATCGCCGGCGCGACATAGCCCGGCGGGTTCTGGAATTGCGGCGCGACGATGCCCGAGGTGCGGCTGTAGCCGAGGATCTGGTCGGCGCGGCGCCAGCCCTCCTCGCGCGTGTCGCCAATCCCGATCAGCGCCATGTAGGCGAGCTTGTCGAGCCGCATCTCGCGGCCCGCATCGGCGGCGGTCTTGCGATAGGCCTCGTAGATCGCCGGGGTGCGGACCCAGCCGGTGTTCAGCACGCCGATCGTGATGCCGCGCGCCGCCGCTTCCGAGGCGCTGCCCGGGCTGCCGACCGGCATCCAGACCGGCGGGTGCGGCTCCTGCCAGGGGCGCGGCCAGACATTCACGGAACGGTACTGGAAATGCGTCCCCTCCCAGCTGAACGGGCCGTCATGGCTCTGCATCGCCTTCAGGATCAGATCGTGCGCCTCCCAGAAGCGCTCCATCAGCTCGGCCGGGTTGGTGTTGGCCGGCGAGATCTCGAACGGCACGCCCTTGACGAACCCCATCTCGAGCCGGCCGCGCGAGATGATGTCGATCGTGGCATATTCCTCGGCGACGCGGATTGGGTCGTTGCGGTTGCCGATCGGCATGCCGAGCGCGAGGAGGCGCACCTTCTTGGTCTCGCGCGCCAGGATCGCCATCGGGATCGTGCACACCGAGTCGGCGCAGGTCGCCGTCGCGTGGTGCTCGTTGGTCATGATGTTGATGCCGAGTTCGTCGCACAATGCCCATTCGTCGAGATAGCGGTGGTAGAGATCGGCGCCGATTTTCGGGTCGTAGAGCCGGCTCGGGATGATGACGCGGTAGGACTCGCCGAGCTGCGGCCAGGCCGGGTGATAGGCCATCTCGCTGAAGTGCCAGACTTGCATCATTGCCGTTTTCCTTGTCCCTATTTCGTCATTGCGAGCAAAGCGAAGCAATCTCTCGCCGACTGTGCTCCCTCGGATGGGGATTGCTTCGTCGGTTCGCTCCTCGCAATGACAGGAATGGCTAGTTTCCCTGCGCGAAGCGGGCGATGTGGTCGGCGACCGCCTCGGGGAGGCTCGGCACCGCGATCCGGTGCAGCCAGTTCACCAGCGCCGGGTTGTGCATGTAGGGCTTCCAGCCGTAGAGCGCGGTCGCCTCACGGTCATGCGCGATGGCCTGCAATTCGGTCTCATCGAGCGCGGCGTAATCGGGGACGAAGCGGGCCGGGTCGGTGAAGGTGCGGCGCAGCGCCTCGTCGGCCGGCAACGCGTAGATATCGGCAATATCGCGCTCCTCGCGGCCGCCGAATTTGAGCCCGAGCGAGTCGATCAGCACAAGACGGCCGAGGCGCGCCGTCGAACGCACCGCCAGTTCGAGCGCGACCCAGCCGCCAAACGACGAGCCGACCAGCGTCACCCGATGCAGGTCGAGACGGTCGATCAGGTCGAGATAGAGATAGGCGATGTCGTTGACGCTGCGGAACCAAGCCGGACGCGGCGTCGTGCCAAACCCGGGATGACGCGGGGCGACAACCCGGAAGCGCTGTGCCAGCCGGTCGAGAAACGGGCGGTTCTGCGCCACGTAGTCGCCGCCGTGCAAAAACAGCAGCGGCGGCCCAGACCCGGCGATCAGCGCCTCGACCGATATTCCCGCCAACTCGATGCGTTCCATTTCCAGCCCTCGCCTCAGCCTGGCCTCTCGCCGGGGGCGGCCCCATCCGTCCTCGGCCATGCCTCGGACTCCCTCCTCCGCTCGCGGGAGGGAGGGTTGGGGTGGGGCAATCTCCGGCGCGGAGCTTCCCATAAATCGTCGTCCCGGCGAAAGCCGGGATGCACCTTTCCACTGGCATGCCGCATCCGATAAGGCATCATGATCGTCGCCTCATGGGCATCTTCGGCGTCTCGCGGTACGGTGGATCCCGGCTTTCGCCGGGATGACGATGGAGCGTGTGATGGGCCAGTTCGGAATCGGGCAGCCGGTGCGGCGCTTCGAGGACAAGCGCCTGTTATGCGGCAACGGCCGCTTCCAGAACGATGTCAATCTGCCCGGGCAGACCTATGGCTATGTGCTGCGCTCGCCGCACGCGCATGCCGCGATCCGCAGGCTGGATCTGTCGGCGGCGCTCAAGGCGCCCGGGGTGCTGGCGATTTACACCGGCGACGACCTCGCCGCCGCCGGCATGGGGACGATGGGCGTGCCGTTCGCCAACAATCGCAAACGGCCGGACGGCTCGCCGATGTTCTGGCGGGCGCATCTCGGCTTGGCCCGGGAGCGGGTGCGCTATGTCGGCGAACCCGTGCTGTTCATCGTCGCCGAGAGCCTGGCGCAGGCGAAGGATGCCGCGGAACTCGTCGACATCGATTACGAGATCCTGCCGTCGGTCACCGACACCGCCGAGGCGGCCGCCGGCAAGCACGCGCTCTGGGAGGAGTGCCCGGACAACATCTCCAATTTGTTCGAGAGCGGCAATAGGGCGGCGGCCGAGGCCGCGCTCGCCAAGGCGGCGCAGATCGTCAAGCGGCGCTATGTGATCAGCCGCGTCTACGCGCATTTCCTGGAGCCGCGCGGTGCGATCGGCGTGTGGGATCCGGGCGAGGACCGCTACACGCTCTACGCCGATGTGCAATATCCGCACCGGGTGCGGCAGGCGCTGGCGACGCGCATCTTCAAGATCCCGGAGAGCCGCATCCGGGTCATCGCGGGCGATGTCGGCGGCGGGTTCGGCACCAAGGGCTGGCAATACCCGGAGCACCGGCTCGTGCTGTTCGCCGCCAAGCGGCTGCACCGCCCGGTTAAATGGGCCTGTGAGCGCAGCGAGGCGATCCAAGCCGACGAGCATGCCCGCGACAACATCAGCGAGGCCGAATTGGCGCTCGACGCGAACGGGAAATTCCTCGGGCTGCGGGTCAAGACCTTCGCCAATGTCGGGGCCTACATCTCGTCGGAGCGCAATCTGCTCGCGACCTTCGGCAATGTCGGCACCTTGACCGGCGTCTACGATATCCCGGCGGCGCATGTCGCGGTCTTGGCAGTCATGGCCAACACCAACGGCACCGCGCCCTATCGCGGCGCCGGCCGGCCGGAAGCGACCTATGTCATCGAACGGCTGATCGACGACACGGCGCGCGAACTCGGCCGTGACCCGGTCGAATTGCGCCGGATCAACCTGATCCCGCCACAGAAGATCCCCTATAAGAATGCGTTCGGCCTCAACTACGACAGCGGCAACTTCCCGGCCAATCAGCAGAAGGTGCTGGAACTGGCGGATTGGGCCGGTTTCCCGAAGCGGCGCGATGAGGCGAAGCGACGCGGCAAGCTCCGTGGCATCGGGATCGCCAACCCGATCGAGAAAGCGGCAGGGCCCGGCCAGGAATTCGCCGAGATCCGCTTTCATCCCAGCGGCAACGCGATGCTGTTGATGGGCAGCAAGAACCAGGGCCAGGGCCACGAGACCGTGTTCAAGCAGATCCTGAACGAGCGGCTCGGGCTCGACCCGGCCGAGGTGCAGTACATCGACGGCGACACCGACCGGGTCGCCTTCGGCATCGGCACCAACGGCTCGCGCTCGACGGTGATCGGCGGCTCGGCGCTGTGGATGGCGGCCGACAAGATCATCGCCAAGGGCAAGCGGCTCGCCGCGCATCTGCTGGAAGCGGCCGAGGCCGACATCGAATTTGCGGTCGGCGAAAATGGCGGCGACAGCGGCGGCAATTTCGCGGTCGCCGGCACCGACCGGCGCATCAGCATCACAGAGGTCGCCAAGGCGACGTTCCAGATCGGGCGGCTGCCGCCGGGCTTCGAAGGCGGGCTGTTCGAGACCGGCACCTTCGCGCCGGCCGATAACACCTATCCCAATGGCAGTCATGTCTGCGAGGTCGAGATCGACGCCGAGACCGGCGAGCTCGAGATCCTCAACTATGTCGTCGTCGACGATGTCGGCACGGTCGTCAACCCGATCGGCCTCAAGGGCCAGATCCATGGCGGAGTCATGCAGGGGCTCGGACAGGCGGTCATGGAGCAGGTCGTCTATGATCGCGAGTCGGGCCAACTGCTGAGCGGCAGCTTTATGGATTACGCGATGCCGCGGGCCGACGATCTCGGCGCGATCAAGGTCGAGAGCAACCCCTGCCCCACAAAGCTCAACCCGATCGGCGCCAAGGGCGCCGGCGAAGCCGGCACGGTCGGCGCCCTGCCGGCGATCGTCAACGCAGTCCTGAACGCGCTGGCGCCGCTCGGGGTCACGCACATCGAGATGCCGACGACGAGCCAGCGCATCTGGCAGGCGATCCGCAAGTCACGCGCCGCCTAAGGAAGCGGCTCGACTTATCGGTACCCGATCGTCCGCATTTGCCCCCGAAGCGGCCACTCGGAGGACAATTTCAGCGGGGTATGCCCCGATTCGGCCGTTTGCGGCAGTGCCGGGCAACATCTGGAACGGGGCAAACCTTATCGGGTAACGAGCGGCGAGAGCGTCTACGTCGCGGCAGACCATCGCGCCACGAACCCGCCGCGCTCGCCGTATCTCAGAAAATAGAGAAACCAAGCTGTCATACCCAGCCGTTTTGGAACAGGGTAAAACTGTTGCATGAATGTCACGCCAGGCGGCTGATAACGACTTCCGCGAGATGACACGCGATCGCGAACGTTAAGGATGAGAGAATAAGGGCGGACATAGGGGGTGTCCGTCAGTTGGTTGGGAGTTGTACAATGATGAGTAGGCGCGTGCTCGGCGTCGGCATAGCCGTCGCCATGATGTTTGGTTTGGCCGATGCACAGGCACAATTGTTCGTGACGCCGAGCGGACCGGGGATACTTTATTTCGGGGTCGAGGGCGGCTGGACCCATTTGGACAACCCGACGGACAGGCTTGGCGGTTTCAAGTTCAGAGAGCATTTCGACGACGGGTTCAACGTCGGCGCGCGCGCCGGTTACGAGTGGGGGCCATTGCGCTTCGAGGAGGAATTCAATTTCGGGCAAAACCATCTCAATCGGTTGAGCAGCTCCGGGGGTTCCCTTGCGGCTCACGGCCAGCGCAATCGCTACGCCATAATGACCAACGCGATTTACGATATCCCGGTCGGCTGGATCGTCAGCCCTCATGTTGGTGCCGGTATCGGTGCGGTCAACCTGCACAATTCAATCGGTTTGAAACCGATTCCCGGCTTCGGTCCCTGCGTCGCGGGCTGCGCGCTTGCCAGCAATTCGGTTTGGGAGTTCGGGTATCAGGCGATCGCTGGCATCCGGTACAAGTTCACGCCGTCACTGGCCTTTGATCTCGACTACCGCTACCTCGCGACGACCGATCCAACCTTCAAAACGCTCGGCGGCCTCAACTACAAGTCGGAGTACAGCACGCACAACGTGGTCGCGAGCCTGACTTGGTTATTTGCGCCCCCACCCCCGCCGCCTCCGCAACCGGTCGCCTATCCGCCCCCGCCACCGCCCCCGCCACCGCCTGCGGTTCCGCGTGTCCGCGGCTAAACCGGCGCGGTAAGGCCCCAGGGTAGGATCCTCCAGTATCGATCTGGTGCGCGGCCGCGCGCATTGTCGCACGCGGCCGCGCGGACAACCGCCGCGTGCCTGACCGGCGATCGAAGGCCGGCGCGAGCGTCAAGAGCCGCACAAGCTAAAAGGCCCTCACTTTCGCCTCCGCCTGCGCGGCAGGTTGGCAACGCCGATTGCTGATATGAACGACCGTGGTCACCCCGATGATCGGGAGGCGCTGGATCGTTCGTTCCCCCTGCTTGGATACAGCGCCGAGTTCTCGGGTGGCCGCTGGTTAACTTTTCCGTCGGTCACCCCTAACGTTACGACAGTTGAAGCACGTCCCTCTTGAGAGCAGGCTGGCTAGGGGCGCCATCGCGCAACGGTGCTTTGAAAATTAGTTTGGGAACGGAATACGCGAAGTTGCGTTTTCGATTAACGCGAGCGCAGTGGCGCGGGATCGCGCCTTTGGTGAGGGCTATCTTGTTCCTATCATACAGCTCCTCGATCAGGGACCCTGTGGCAAGGCTCGGACGGATTGCAGGTGGCGCGATCGCGCTCGCCGTGGCATCTGCACTGGCCGCGCCCGCGGTTCTTGCCGCCGACCAATATGCCAAGACCGAACTCGGCGACCTGATCGCAGGCGCGCCCGAGTTGGTCGTGGCGGGTGAACGGCTGAACCTCGAATTACTGCGACGCTTCTACGCGCGCCATGGTTTCGCGCCAGTATGGCCGGCCCGCCAGTCGCAGGCGAATTCACTGACGAATGCCGTCTTGCGCGCCGGCGATCATGGCCTCGCCCCTGAACGGTTTCACGCAAGCCTGCTGGGATCGCCAGCAACATTGCCGCCGCTGCAGCGGGAACTGCTGCTGTCGGATGCCTTCCTATCGTATGCCGACGCGCTGGCGAGGGGGGTAATGCCGATCCAGCGCCGAAGAGATGACGAAACTTTGACGCCTGAGCCGGTCGATGTCGCTGCCGCCCTCGACTCCGCTATCGCCAGCCCCGATCCCGCGGCGGCCATCGAAGCGCTGGCACCGAGGACGCCAACCTACCGGCTGCTGCGTGAGGCTTTGCAGAGCTTCCGCGTCGGCACCCCGGCCGGCGGCATGAGCGCAAGTGCTCCTCTCCGGCAGATTGGGGTAAACCTCGAACGCGAACGCTGGTTGCCGCGGCGGCTGCCCGCGGACCGCGTCTGGGTCAACGTTGCCGACGAACGGCTGGTGGCGTACCGCGACAATCGGCCGGTTTTCTCCACGCGGGTGATTGTTGGCCGAGACGAGAGGCGCAATCAGAGTCCAGAGTTTCAGGCAACAATCACCGCCATTTGGTTCAACCCGCCTTGGAATGTCCCGAAGGACATCGCCACTAATGAGATCCTGCCGAAGGCCGCTCGAGACCCGAATTATCTGGCGCAGCACAACATGGTCGTGCTGCCCGATGGCGGCGTGCAGCAGTTGGCGGGACCCAACTCAGGGCTCGGGCAATTAATGGTGGAGATGAACAACCGGTTCGAGGTTTACCTGCACGATACCCCGTCCAAAGATTTGTTCAGCCGCACCGACCGCCGCATCAGTCATGGATGCATCAGGGTCGAGAATGCACGGGAGCTGGCTGCTCTGCTGATGCGGCAGCCGACCGATAGAATCAATCAAGCAATCGCGATGGGCGGCACCACCCGAGGCGAGCTACCACAATCCGTGCCGGTATTTGTGGTGTATGAGACCGCCTTCGCGGATGTCGATGGCCGCTTGCAATTTCGTCCGGATGTATACGGACGCGACGCCGAAA
>VAZR01000157.1 GCA_005888515.1 Alphaproteobacteria bacterium
CGCTGCGCGCGGTATCGCTGACCGACACGCCGCGCGGCCCGTTCAAGTTCGACCATTTCGGCAATGTGATCGGAAACATCTACATCCGCCGCTGCGAAAAAAAGGACGGCAAGCTGGTCAACACGACGATCAAGACCTATCCGGATGTCAGCCAGTTTTGGACGTATGAGGAGAAGTGGTTCCTGGCGCAGCCGGTCTACTCGCGCGACTACCCGCCGCTGAAAAGCTGAGGTGATATCACAATGAGACAGTGAGGCAGTGAGAGAGCGGTGTAGGGCGGAAAAGCGCAGCGCATTCCGCCATCAAATCAGCGCAAAGCACGCAATGGTCACGCAAAGGACGCGAAGGCATCGGAGACGGGTCGACGGCTTCGCGTGCTTTGCGGATCCTCCGCGTCCTCTGCATTGAACCGTCATATTTTTTCACTGTCTCACCGCCTCATTGTGAATTCACCTGACCGATGAACATCTCGCTGCTGCTCGCCGCCAACAGCATCGCCTTCGGCGGGTTGCTGTTCCTGCTGTCGGCCGGGTTCTCGCTGATCTTCGGGCTGATGCGCATCCCAAACCTGACGCACGGCTCCTTGTTCATGCTCGGCGCCTATTTCGGCGTCAGCCTGATCGCGCTGGGTCTCGGCTTCTGGCCGGCGGCGATCGTCGCCGCGTTCGGCGTCGCGGTGTTCGGCGGGCTCGTCGAGCGGTTGCTGCTGCGCCGGTTGCCCGGCGCTGAATTGGCGCAGGTGCTGGTGACGCTCGGCCTGTCCTTCATGATCGCCGACTTCTCGCTGATGTGGTGGGGCGGCGACCCGATCTCGATCGACACGCCGAGGGCTTTGCGCGGCGCGACCTTTGTTGCGGGCCTCGGTTTTCCGACCTACCGCATCGCGGTCATCATGATCGCCGTCATTGTCGCCGCCGCGCTGTGGGCCTTGCTCGATTGGACCCGGCTCGGCGCGATGATCCGCGCCGGTGTCGACGATCCGGAAATGGCGCGAATCGTCGGTATCCGCGTGTCGCGGCTGTTCACGATCGTGTTCAGTCTCGGGGCCGGGCTGGCCGGCTTTGCCGGCGTGATTGGCGGGCCGATCCTGTCGGTCTACCCCGGGCTCGACCAGGACATGCTGCCCCTCGCATTGGTCGTCGTGATCCTGGGCGGTTCGGGCAGCCTGATCGGCTCCTTCATCGGCAGTTTTGTCGTCGCCTTCCTCTACAATTTCGGCCAGGCCATGCTGCCCGAGCTGGCCTATGTCGTGCTGTTCTTGCCGATGCTGGTCGTGCTGGTCGTGCGGCCCGAAGGTCTGTTCGGCAGAGCCGCGCCATGAGGTGGCTGGCATGAGGCGGCTGGCGCTCGCCTTCGGGCTCCTCGTCCTGGCGACGCTGCCCTTCTGGGTCGGCAACAGCTACTACACCAACATCGCCTCTCAGATCCTGCTCTACGCCGTATTCGCGCTCGGCCTCAACGTGCTGGTCGGGTATGCCGGCCTGGTCTCGCTGGGCCATGCCGGGCTGTTCGGCATCGCGGCTTATACCGGGGCATTGCTGATCAACTCCGGTGCCGGCCACCTCCTCGCAATTCTCGGTGCGCTCGGCGTGACCTTGCTGGCCGCCGCGGCATTCGCGATGTTGTCGCTGCGCGGTACGGGCCTGGGTTTTGTGATGATCACCGTCGCCCTGGGCCAGATCGTCTGGGGCGTCGCCTACCGCTGGATCAGCATCACCAACGGCGACAACGGCGTTTCGATCGCGACCCGGCCCGCCCCGTTCGGTCTGACGCTTGCCACCGCCCCCGGCTTTTACTGGGCGAGTTTGGTCGTTTTCCTGGTGAGCCTCGGCGCCATCGCGGTATTCGCCGCCTCGCCGTTCGGCATCAGCCTACGCGGCACCCGCGACCAGCCGCGCCGCATGAACGCGCTCGGCTACCACGTCTGGATGATCCGGTTTCTCGCCTTCCTGTTCTCCGGGCTGTGGAGCGGCGTCGCCGGCATGCTCTTCCTCTATTACAACCAGTTCGTCAGTCCGCAGAGCGTGGCGCTGACCTCCTCGGCCGAGGTGCTGCTGATGGTGATCGCGGGCGGTACCGGCACCCTGCTCGGGCCGTTCGCCGGGGCGGCGCTGGTCGTGATCATGAAAAACGTGGCGAGCGCCTATATCGAGCGCTGGAATTTCGTGCTCGGCGCGATCTTTGTCGCGATCGTCATCTTCATGCCGGAAGGGCTGGTGCCGGGCTCATTGCGGTTTTGGCGTTGGACATTGACGCGCCTGCGGCCGCGGCGCCCCGCCGCAGTCGCCACGCCGGTCCGTGCGCCATTGCCGAACCGAGAGGGCGGCGCATGACGGCGCTCGAAGTCCAGGGGCTCGACAAATCCTTCGGCGGCTTGCGCGTCACCGCTGCGGTCGATCTCGCCGTCGCGCCCGGCGAACGCCACCTGATCATCGGCCCGAACGGCGCCGGCAAGACGACGCTGTTCAACCTGATCACCGGCGAACTCAAGCCCGATCGCGGTTCGGTGCGTCTGTTCGAGCGCGATATCACCCGCGTGCCTTCCCGCCGTCGCGCCCATCTCGGCCTCGCCCGCACGTATCAGATCATCACCCTGTTTCCCGGCGAGACCTTGATGCACAACATCGTGCTGTCATTGTTGGGATTGTCGCGCCTGCGCTGGAGCCCGGTCGAGATCGCGATGGCACTAGCACAGAACCCGAAGGTGCTGCTGCTCGACGAGCCCTTCGCCGGGCTGTCGATCGACGAACGCCGTGATGTGCAGCAATTGTTGGCGGCGATCCCGCGCGATGTGACGATCGTGATGATCGAGCACGACATGGATGTCGCGCTCGATTTCGCCGAGCGCATCACGGTCTTGCATTTCGGCGAGGTGGTCGTTGAGGGCACCCGCGCCGAGGTGGTCGCGCATCCCCGCACCCGGGAGATCTACCTTGGCGAGTGAGGCGCTGCTGCTGGCCGACATCGACGCCTTTTTCGCGGACAGCCACGTCCTGCACCGGGTGTCGTTCCGCTGCGGCGAGGGGCGGCTCCTCGGCCTGCTTGGCCGTAACGGCGCCGGCAAGACCACCAGCATGAATGTGACGGTCGGCGTGCTGCCGCCGCGCCGGGGACGCGTCGAGATCTACGGCGCTGCGGTCGCCGGCCGCTCGCCCGAGGCAATCGCTGCGCAGGGCGTCGCGCTGGTGCCGCAGGGCCGGCGCATCTTCCGCAGCCTGAGCGTCCGCGAGAACCTGGCCGTCGCGGCCCGCAAGCCCCGCGGTGGCCTGCCGTTGCTGTGGACGCTCGACACGGTGTTCGCGACCTTCCCGCGCCTCCAGGAACGCCGCGACCAGTACGCCGGCACCTTGTCCGGCGGTGAGCAGCAGATGCTGGCGATCGGCCGCGCCCTGATGTCGAACCCGCGCGTGCTGTTGATGGACGAGCCCTCCGAGGGCCTCGCGCCGCAGATCGTCGCCGAGGTCATGGCGACGATCCGCCGCCTCAAGGAGCAGGGGCTGTCGATCGTGCTGGTCGAGCAGAATGCCAAGCTCGTCTTCGATGTCGCCGACGACATCGTGATCCTGAACAGCGGCCGTGTCGTGATCGACGCCACCGCCGCCGAATTGAAGTCCGCCGGCACTGATCTCCACCAGCACCTCGGGATCTACTGATCAGGCTTCCGGCCCGCTGACCCCGGCCTCGGCGAAGGTCGCCATACCGGCATGGCAGGCCACCGCGGCTTTCAGGAGCCCCAGCGCCAAGGTAGCGCCGGAGGCCTCGCCGAGCCGCATGCCGAGATCGAGCAATGCCGGCTTGCCGATCCTGTCGAGCAGCCGGCGATGGCCTGGCTCGGCCGAGACATGCCCGGCGATGCAATGATCGAGCGCCCGCGGATCGGCGGCGTACAGCACCGCCGCTGCGGCGCCCGCCGAGAACCCGTCGAGCACGACCGGCACGCGTCCCATCCGCGCTGCCAGGATCGCCCCGGCCATCGCGGCAAATTCGAGTCCGCCGAGGCGACGCAACAGCTCGAACGGGTCAGCCGCCGCCGGCCGGTGTCGCGCGACCGCCGCTGCGACGACCTCGCGCTTCTGTTCGAGCGCCGCGCCGACAACCCCGGTGCCGGGCCCGGTCCATTCCACCGCGTCACCGCCGAACAGCGCCATGCACAAGGCGGCGGCGATTGTCGTGTTGGCGATCCCCATCTCGCCGACCGCCAGCGCGTCGATGCCGGGTTCTACCGCCATCATTCCGTAAGCGATTGCCCGGGCGCATTCCTTCTCGCTCATCGCCGGGGCCTCGACGATGTCGGCGGTCGGAGTATCGAGGTTCATCTCGTAGACGCGCAGATCGGCGTCGATGACCCGGCACAGCTGGTTCACCGCGGCGCCGCCGGCGATGAAATTCTGCACCATCTGCGCCGTGACGGCGGCCGGGTAGGCCGAGACGCCGCGCGCCGCGACGCCGTGATTGCCGGCGAATACGATGGTGCGCGGATGGTCGAGGGTCGGCGGGTGGCGGCCCTGCCAGGTGGCAAGCCAAGCCGCCAGCTCCTCGAGCCGGCCGAGCGCGCCGGCCGGCTTGGTCAATTGCCGCTCGCGAACCGCAGCAGCGGTCGCGGCTTCGAGATCGGGCCCCGGCAGATGCGCAATTAGGCCACGAATCTCGTCCAGATCGGTTACCGGCTCGGGCATCGATTTCTCCTCGATAGACGCGGCGATCCTGTCGAACTCGGCCGCAGCACCCAAAGGAAAAAAGCCGTGCCCTTAACTCGTCGTCCCGGCGAAGGCCGGGATCCACCCTTCAAGCGACGGAGCATCGGAAATGTGGATCCCGGCCTTCGTCGGGACGACGATCTGTGGATTCAGCGCGGAAACATCTTATCGTGCTGCGCATGGACGCGCGGCGCGGTTTGTTCGACGAGTTTGCCATCGCCACTGCGGTGCTGACCCGTCTGCCAGCCGGCGTGGAAACGCCCGGCGAGCAGGGCGTGATCGCCGCCGCGGGCTGGGCATTCCCGCTGGTCGGCGCCGGCATCGGCGCGGTGGCCGCGTTCGCCTTCTTGCTCGCCCAGCTGCTCGGCTGCGGCGGTGCCGTCGCGGCCCTGCTTGCGGTTCTCGCCGGCATCGCGTTGACCGGTGCGTTCCACGAGGACGGGCTGGCCGACACCGCCGACGGGTTCGGCGGCGGTCGCGACCGCGAAGCGAAGCTGGCGATCATGCGCGACAGCCGGCAGGGCGGCGGCCATGCACGTGCTCGCACCGGCGCGGGCGGACGGCCTCGGCTTCACGGCCGGCCGGCCAAGCCGGCCTGTTGCGCTGATCGCGGCGCTGATCGGGGTTGTGATCGCGCTGGCGGCATTGGGACCGGGCAGGGGGGCGATCGCGCTTCTCCTCGCCGCCGCCGCGATTGCCCTGATGGCGGTGCTTGCGCGGCGCCAGATCGGCGGCTACACCGGCGATGTTCTCGGCGCCTTCCAGCAGATTGGAGAGATCGTCATGCTGCTCGTCGCGGCTGCGAGATGAGCGATACGTCCCGCGTTCCGGCCGGCGATTGGCGCCTGCGCGCCGACGAGACCGCGACGACGACGCGCTTCTGGTGGGTCAGGCATGCCCCGGTCGCGCATGAGGGCCGCATCTACGGCCAGAAGGACATGCCCTGCGACTGTACCGACACAGCCGTCTTCACCGGCCTCGCGCGTCAGTTGCCGCGCGACGCGGTCTGGGTGACCAGCAATCTGCGCCGCACTCACGAGACGGCGCGCGCGATCATGCGCGCCGGCCTGCCCGGCCCCGACCCGATCCCCGGGCCGGACGTTCCGGCAATCCCCGATCTCGCGGAGCAAAGCTTTGGCGAGTGGCAGGGGCTGACCTATGAGGAGCTACGCCACTCGCGCGGCGGCGCCTTTCATCGCTTCTGGCATGCTCCGGCGCATGAGCGCGCCCCGGGCGGCGAAAGTTTTCTCGATGTCCAACAGCGTGTGTCCCGCGCGATCCATCAGGTGCTCGCCGCCAATCGCGGGCATGACATCATCGGTGTCGTGCACGGCGGCACGATCCGCGCCGCGCTCGGCCTCGCGCTCGGGCTCGAACCCGAGGCCTGCCTCGCCTTCACGATGGAGAACTGCTCGATCACCCGCATCGATCACATCGACGGCCCGGGCATGGGGCATGGCTGGCGCGTCGTGACGGTGAACCGCCCCCCACGCTAGCTTGGCGCGCTGGCGATGCCGCGCCTGGCGTGCTAGCGTCGGGCTTGCGATGCGACAGGGAAGTCCGGTGCAACACCGGCGCTGCCCCCGCAACTGTAAGCGGCGAGCCCGCGGCGATAACCACTGGCTCCCTCTGTAGGAGGGCGCCGGGAAGGCGCCGCCGGGCGATGACCCCGAGCCAGGAGACCTCCGCATCGCGCCAACGGGACGATTCCTCGGGCGGAGGAGGAGCCTTTGTCAGCTGCGATTTCGCAGTACGCCGCACTCTCGCCGATCACGCTGGTGCTGGGCGGCGCCCGCTCGGGCAAAAGCCGCTACGCCGAGCGCCTGATCGAGGCGGCCGCCGCGCAGGGCACCTACTGCGCGACCGCCGAGCCGGGCGATGTGGAAATGGCGGCGCGCATCGCCGAGCATCGCGTCCGCCGGGGCAGCTTTTGGCGCACCGTCGAGGTGCCGCTTGGACTGGCGTCGGTCATCGCCAGGGAAGCCGCCGCCGATCGTCCATTGCTGATCGATTGCCTGACCTTGTGGCTGTCCAACCTGCTGCTCGCAGACAAATGCGTCGAGGCGGAAATCACAGAGCTTTGCGCCGCCCTGCGCGAGGGTCCTGGTCCCGTCGTGCTGGTCGCCAACGAGGTCGGGCTCGGCCTCGTGCCGGAGACGCCGCTCGGCCGCCGCTTTCGTGACGCGGCCGGCAGACTGAACCAGGAAATCGCCGCGCTTGCGGACCGCGTCGTGTTCGTCGCGGCCGGCCTGCCGCTAGTGCTGAAGGAGCCGGGCTAGCCATGCGCCGCATCCCCGCGACGATCGTCACCGGCTTTCTCGGCGTCGGCAAGACCCGCCTGGTGCGCCACCTGATGGCGACCGCTTCCGGTCATCGGCTGGCCATCATCGTCAACGAGTTCGGCGAGCTCGGCATTGACCGTGAAGTGCTGCTCGGCTGCGGGGACGCGACTTGCGGTGAGGACGATATTGTAGAACTGGCCAATGGCTGCCTGTGCTGCACCGTCGCCGACGATTTCCTCCCGACCCTGTCCCGGCTGATCGACCGGCCGGAGCCGCCCGGCCATATCGTCATCGAAACCTCCGGCCTCGCTCTGCCGAAGCCATTGGTGCAGGCCTTCGCCTGGCCCGAGATCCGCACCCGCACGACGGTCGACGGTGTCATCGCCGTCATCGACGCGGCCGCCGTCGCGTCCGGGCGTTTTGCCGATGACCCCGAGGCGGTGGCGCGGCAACGCGCCGCCGATCCGGCGATCGATCACGACAACCCGCTCGAGGAGGTCTTCACCGACCAGCTGGCGTGCGCCGATCTGGTGATCCTGAACAAGACCGATCTGCTCGATCCCGAGCAACTCATCGGGCTGCGCCGTCAGCTGGGCTCGCGTTTGCGGCCCGGTGTGAAGCTCGTCGCCAGCGAGCAGGGCAGGGTGGCGCCGGCCGTCGCGCTCGGCTTGGTTGCCGCCGCCGAGGACGATCTCGCCGCTCGCCCGTCTCTGCACGAGCTCGAAGGTGAACACGATCATGACGATTTTGAGAGCTTCGTCATCGACAGCGGTCCGGTTCCCGATATCGGAACATTCCGCGCCCGGCTCGCCGCGGTGATCCGCGCCCATGACGTGCTGCGGGTCAAAGGCTTTGTCGACGTGCCGGGCCGCGACCGCCGCCAGGTGGTGCAGGCGGTCGGTGACCGGGTACAGCAGCATTTCGACCGGCTCTGGCTCCCGGGCGAGACTCGCGCGACGCGGCTCGTCGTGATCGGCAAGCGGGGCCTCGACCGGACCGCGATCGCGGCCGGATTAACCGCCGCCTCGATGGCGTTGGAAGACTGAATGCACCTGCTCGCCACCGAACCCGGAATGATCGCCGACGGCTCGGCTGCGGTCGATCTCGGCCAGAATCCGGCCGATATCGTCGTACTGGCAAGCGCGGATACCGAGATCGCATTGCTCGCCGCGGCGCAGGCGCGCCGCCGCGCCGATGACCCCGCCGCGCCGACCCTGCGGCTCGCGCCGGTCATGCGCCTCGCATCCCGCTGGCCTTGCTGCCGGGCGACGACAAGCCTGATCCCGAGCTGGCCCGTCTCTCGACCGTGCCGCGCCAAGCGTGGAGGCGGCTGTGGCGCTGTCTCGCGGAGGGCGGCCCCGCCAACGCCGAGAACTTCCTGCGCTATGCCGCGGACCTGAGCGGAAACCCGACGAAATGGGCCGAGCCGGCGCCATTGTTGCGCGCTGGGCTGTACTGGCCAGGTTACGCGCTGCCGAGCCTCGATGAGATCGCACAAGAGTGGCGGGGAAGCGGCGCCGTCGTGCCGATCGTGTTCTATCGCGCCTTGGTGCAGTCGGGAAACACCGCGCCGGTCGATGCGCTGGTCCAGGCGCTGACCGGGCGGCGGCTGCGGCCGTTACCAGTCTTTGTGCAAAGCCTGAAGGATGCCGAGGCGATGGCATTGCTGGCCGATTTGTTCGCCGCGCATCCCCCTGCCGTTATCCTGAACGCAACCGGGTTTTCGGTCGGTGCTTCGGGCGGCGAGGACCCGCTGCGCACCGATTGCCCGATCCTGCAAATCGTGTTCTCGGGCGGCGACGAAGAGGCGTGGCGCGCCGGCACGCGCGGGCTCGGGCCGCGCGATCTGGCGATGAATGTCGCGTTGCCGGAAATCGACGGCCGCATCCTGGCGCGCGCCGTGTCGTTCAAGGCGCCGCTCGGCCGCGACCCCGAGACCGAGGCGGATCTCGTCGGATATCGCCCGGTTGCCGACCGGGTCGCCTTTGTCGCCGATCTCGCGCGCAACTGGGCACGGCTGCGCGCCAAGGCGCCGGCCGAGCGCCGCATTGCGATCATCCTCGCCAATTACCCGAACCGCGACGGCCGAATCGGCAACGGCGTCGGTCTCGATACGCCGCAATCCGCGATCAATCTGCTGCGCGCGTTACGCGATGCCGGTTACCGCGTCGGCGACATGCCGGAAGACGGAGCGGCGTTGATGCGACGCCTGCTCGCCGGCCCGACCAACGCTCGCCCGCAGGCGCCATTCGAGGAGAGCCTGTCCTTCGCCGAATATTCGGCGTTCTTCGCCAGCCTGCCGGCTGCCGTACAGCAGCGCGTTTCGGCGCAATGGGGCTCGGCCGAGCGCGACCCGTTCTTTCATCCCAGCCGCCTAACCTGCGGCGATTTCGCGATCCCCGGCTTTCGCACCGGCAATGTCGCCGTCTTGGTCCAGCCGGCGCGCGGCTACAATCTCGACCCGAAAGCCACGTACCACGACCCGGCATTGGTGCCGCCTCATTCCTATCTGGCCGCCTATGCCTGGCTCGCCGACAGCTTCCGCGCCGATGCGGTGATCGATCTCGGCAAGCACGGCACGTTGGAATGGCTGCCCGGCAAGGCGCTTGCCCTGTCGGCCGAATGTTTCCCCGAGGCGGTGCTCGGGCCCTTGCCGCATCTCTACCCGTTCATCGTCAATGATCCCGGCGAGGGGACGCAGGCCAAGCGGCGGGCGCAGGCCGTCATCATCGACCATCTGACCCCGCCTTTGACCCGCGCCGGCAGCTATGGCGCGCAAGCCGAACTCGAACGGCTGATCGACGAATATTACGACGCGCTGCGCGGTGACCCGCGCCGTGTCGCGCCGCTCGCCGCCGAGATCCTGGAGCGCGCCCGCGCCGCCGGCATCGACCGCGATTGCGCCATCGCCCCCGGCGAGGATCAGGCGCAGGCCCTGCGCAAGCTCGACGGCTTTTTGTGCGAGCTGAAGGATCTCCAGATCCGCGACGGGCTCCACGTGCTCGGCGAGAGCCCCGAGGGCGAGCGGCTCGACAGCCTCTTGCTGGCGTGCGCGCGAGCGCGACGCGGCTCGGACCCCGGGGATCAATCGCTGATCCGCGCGCTCGCGATCGATCTCGGCCTCGACGATCCGCTCGCGTTCGATCCGGCCGAG
The DNA here is from genome assembly GCA_005888515.1 of Alphaproteobacteria bacterium. GTDB lineage: Bacteria > Pseudomonadota > Alphaproteobacteria > ATCC43930 > CGMCC-115725 > DATARH01. The sequence continues at coordinate 10,134 of VAZR01000157.1, forward strand.
CCCTGGACCGGTCCCCGCCCCAAGATACTGCTCGCGGAAAGCCCCTCTCCCGCACTGCGGGAGAGGGAGGGGCCCATCGCGCAGCGATGGGAGGGTGAGAGTCTTGCGGTTGAAGTACCCTCACCCGTCCGCGGGCTAGCGCCCGCGGCCACCCTCTCCCGCAGTGCGGGAGAGGGGCTCGCCTGGCGCACCGCAGGCGATACGATCGAGCGCCTGGAAGCCCTCGCGTTAGGTCTGATATCTGGGACGGCGCGAGCGGAAGCGGAGTGGTCGCAGACCCGTGAGGTGCTCCACTGGATCGAGCGAGAATTGCGGCCGGCGGTCACCTCCTGCGGTGCCGCCGAGATCGCCGGCGTCCTTACCGGACTCGATGGCCATTTCGTGCCGCCGGGGCCGAGCGGCGCCCCGAGCCGCGGCCGCCCCGACGTCCTGCCGACCGGCCGCAATTTCTACTCCGTTGATACACGCGCCGTGCCGACTCCGGCCGCCTGGCAGCTGGGCTGGCATTCGGCATCGCTGCTCGTCGAGCGCTACGCGCAGGAACACGGGTCTTACCCAAAACGCCTCGCGCTGTCCGCCTGGGGCACCGCCAATATGCGCACCGGCGGCGATGACATCGCCCAGGCCCTGGCTCTGCTTGGCGTCCGGCCGGTGTGGGAAACGGCGAGCGGCCGGGTCACCGGCTTCGAGATCCTGCCGGCTTCGGTGCTCGACCGGCCGCGCGTCGATGTCACGCTTCGTATTTCCGGTTTCTTCCGGGACGCGTTTCCCGGGCTGATCGATTTGTTCGACAGCGCGGTGCGCGCCGTCGCAGCGCTCGACGAACCGGCCGATATCAACCCGCTCGCCGCCTCTGTGGCCGCCGACCGGCAGGCGCTCGAAGCCACAGGGATTGCCTCCGATGACGCGGCACGCCTACCTCGGCTGGGGTCAATGGGCCTATGCCGCCGGTGGCGAAGGCCGCGCCGAACGCCAATTGTTTGAGACGCGCCTCGCGGTAACGGAAGCGGTGCTGCACAACCAGGACAATCGCGAGCACGATTTGCTCGACAGCGACGATTATTACCAGTTCGAGGGCGGCCTCGCGCTCGTCGTGCGGCATCTGTCAGGCCGGGCGCCGGCGGTCTACCACAACGACCATTCGCAGCCCGACCGGCCGAAGATTCGCACCTTGCACGAGGAGATCGGTCGCATCGTGCGCGGCCGCGCCGCCAATCCGCGCTGGATCGCCGGCGTGATGCGGCACGGCTACAAGGGGGCCGCCGAGATCGCCGCAACGGTGGATTATCTCTTTGCCTTTGCGGCGACCGCGCGCGCCGTCGACGACTCGCATTTCGACGCGCTGTACGAGGCCTATCTCGATAATCCGGCGGTCCAGGATTTTATGGCGCAGCACAACCCGGCGGCGCTCGCCGAAACCCGGAGCCGCTTCCGCGAGGCGATCGAGCGTGGGCTGTGGCGGCCCCGCCGCAACAGCATCCGGTCCGAGTTGATTGGACGTTCACATGAGTGACCCCGTCATGTCGGAAGACGAGATCAATCGGCAGCATCGCGAAAAGATGCAGCGCCGTCAGGCGGCACGGAAGAAGGTGCTGGCGACCAAGACCGAGGAACGCGGTCTGCTGATCGTCCACACTGGCGCCGGCAAGGGCAAATCGACTGCCGCGTTCGGCATGGTCTTGCGCTGCCTCGGTCACGGCATGCGCGTCGCCGTCGTGCAGTTCGTCAAAGGTGCCTGGGGCACCGGTGAGCGGGAGGTGCTGGCGCGTTTCCCCGATCTCGTCACCTGTCGCGCTATGGGCGAGGGCTTCACCTGGGACACCCAGGATCGCGCCCGCGATATCGCCGCCGCGCGCGCCGCCTGGGAATTGGCGAAAGAGATGATCGCCGACCCGACCTACCGCCTCGTGCTGCTCGACGAACTCAACATCGTGCTGCGCTACGGTTACCTGCCGCTCGATGAGGTGATGGCGGCGCTCCAAGCCAAGCCGCGCGACCTCCACATCATTGTGACCGGCCGCAACGCCGCGCCCGAACTGATCGAGGCTGCCGACCTCGTCACCGAGATGAGCTTGGTCAAGCATCCGTTCCGCGCCGGCGTCAAGGCGCAGCCCGGGATCGAATTCTGATGCGTCCGCGCCTCAATTATGCCCCATGCCCGGACTTGTTCCGGGCATCCACGTCTACTATTGCCGCCATTCTCGGCGTCTCAAGACGTGGATGGCCGGGACAAGCCCGGCCAAGAGGAGCTTCATTCGGGGGCGCAGCGCAATGACCCGCGCCTTGATGCTGCAGGGCACCGGCTCGGATGTCGGCAAATCGCTCTTGGTAACCGGGCTCGCGCGCGTGTTCACGCGCCGCGGTCTCCGGGTGCGCCCGTTCAAGCCGCAGAACATGTCGAACAACGCCGCGGTGACCGAAAATGGCGGCGAAATCGGCCGGGCGCAGGCCTTGCAGGCGCGCGCCTGCGGGATCCCGGCAAGCACCGACATGAACCCGGTGCTGCTGAAGCCGCAATCCGACGGCATGGCGCAGCTCATCGTCTGCGGGCGAGTTCATTCCACCCTAGCGGCGCGCGAGTATCGCGCCTTTGCGCCCTCGCTGCTGCCGCAGGTCCTCGCTGCCTTTCACCGTCTCGCGGCGGTGGCCGATCTGGTTCTCGTCGAAGGCGCCGGCAGCCCGGCGGAAATCAATCTTCGCCAGGGCGACATCGCCAATATGGGGTTTGCCGAAGCCGCCGATGTCCCGGTCGCGCTGATCGCCGATATCGAGCGCGGCGGTGTCATCGCGCAGCTCGTCGGCACCTATGCGCTGCTGTCGCCCTCCGAGCAGGCGCGTCTCACCGGCTACATCGTAAACAAGTTCCGCGGCGACCCGCGCCTGTTCGACGGCGGCGTCGCGGCGATCGGCGAGCGTACCGGCCTCCCTTGTTTTGGTGTCGTGCCGTATCTCCCCGACGCCGCATTGCTCCCCGCCGAGGACAGTATGGCCCTGTCCCTCCCAAGCATGAGCGGCGAGGGCGGGCCAGGGCGAAGCCCGACGGGTGAGGGGAGCCGCATCAAGATCGCCGCGCCGCTGCTCCCCCGCATCGCCAATTTCGACGATCTCGATCCGCTGCGTGCCGAACCCGGCGTAGAGCTCGTACTGGTCCGGCCGGCCCAGCCCTTGCCGCGCGATGCCGCGCTGGTAATCTTGCCCGGCTCGAAGGCGACCTTGGCCGATCTCGTTTTCCTGCGCGATCAGGGGTGGGACATCGACTTGTTGGTGCATCATCGGCACGGCCGGCACATCCTCGGCCTGTGCGGCGGGTATCAGATGCTGGGCCGCCATATCGCCGATCCCGAGGGCAGCGAAGGACCGCCCGGCGAGGCGATTGGGCTCGGCCTCCTCGACATCGACACCGTGCTCCGCGGCGACAAGCGGTTGGCTGAGGCGGCCGGCCATGAGATCGCGACCGGCATGCCGGTGCGGGGCTACGAGATGCATCTCGGCGTGACCGCCGGGCCGGGTCTCGCGAGGCCGATGCTCGACCTCAGCGGCCATCCCGACGGTGCAGTCAGCACCGATGGCCGCGTGATGGGATGCTATCTGCACGGCCTCTTTGCCAGCGATCCGTTCCGCCGCGCCTTTCTCGCCCGGCTCGGCGCAACATCCGGTGTCTTCGCTTACGAGCCGATGATCGAGAATGTTCTCGACGGTCTCGCGGATCACCTCGAACGGCATCTCGATGTTGACGCATTGCTTGCCGCGGCGCGCCCGCCGCGCCTCACCCGGGCCGCGTGAAATGCGCTGCGAGCCATACGCCCAAAATGAGTCCGGCCAGCAGCAGGCAGGCCAGCGCATAAAGCCGCAACGCGCGGCCGATATCGGCGGGCCGCGCCAGCGGCGCGCCGCCACCGATCCAGGGGTCATTGACCCGGCCTTCGGCATAATCCCGGGGCCCTGCCAGCGCCAGACCGAGCGCGCCGGCCATCGCTGCCTCGGGCCAGCCGGCATTCGGCGAGTGGTGCTTCTTCGCATCGCGCAGCATGGCCGCAAAAGCTCGTCCAGCGCTCCGTTCGCCGGCAAACATCGCCGCCGCAACCAGCAGCAGCCCGCTAAGACGCGCCGGCACCAGGTTCAGCAGATCGTCGAAGCGCGCCGCCGCCCACCCGAAGCTGCGATATCGCAAAGTCTTGTGGCCGATCATGCTGTCGAGCGTATTCGCCATCTTGTAGGCGAAGAGGCCCGGCAACCCGAGCAGCAGATACCAGAAGACCGGCGCTGCGACTCCATCGCTGAAATTCTCGGCGAGGCTTTCGATTGCGGCGCGCGCCACGCCTGGAGCATCAAGGCGCATCGGATCGCGCCCGACGAGATGCCGGACGGCCTCGCGCCCCGCCGGCAACCCACCCCATTCGAGCGCTGTGGCGACCGCCCCGACATGTTCGTAAAGACCGCGCTGCGCCAGCAGGATGCCGATGACCAGCGCGTCGATTACCGCACCTATCGCACTGCCGCGGCAGAGCCATTCCACCGCAACGCCCAATCCCGCCGCCATGCCGACCAGCACGATCACGGTGACGATGCCGCGCTCGCGCCTGCTCCTTTCGCTGCGGCTCGCGCGATTGAGTTTGCGGTCGAAAAACTCGATCACCCGGCCGGCCAGCACGATAGGGTGCGGGACATGGGCAAACACCGCCGGCAGCTCCCCGAACAGCGCGTCGATCGCGAGACCGAAAAGCAGCAACAGCAGCGGATCGTGGTCGCTCAGCGATATCATCGGCCGGCCAATCTCGGCTATGCCGACGCGGCAGACAACCGGCAGGGAGTAGGGGGATGACAAAGACCGCGGTGCTGCTGTGCGGACATGGCAGCCGCGATCCCGAAGCGATCGGCGAGTTTGAGATCGCCGCCGCGGCGTTGCGCCGCCGTCTCGCGCCACAGGATTTCGCGACCGGTTATCTCGAATTCGCCCGGCCGATAATCCAGCAGGGGCTGAGCGATTTGGTGGCGCGCGGCGCGCGGCGGATCCTCGCCGTACCGGGCATGCTGTTCGCCGCCAGCCACGTTAAGAACGACCTGCCCTGGGAAATGAACAGCTTTATGGCCGCCAATCCCGGCATTGAGGTGCGACTCGGCCGCGATCTCGCAATCGATACGAAACTGCTCGCCGCAGCGGCCGACCGGATCGAGGCGGTAGCGCCGGACGACCGCGCGAACATCGTGCTCGTTGTCATCGGCCCCGGCACCAACGATCCCGATGCCAATTCCAACATCGCCAAGATCACCCGCATGCTGTGGGAGGGGATGGGGTTCGGCTGGGGGGAGACAGCCTTCAGCGGCGTCGCGCATCCGCGCGTCGACGCCGCGCTCGACCGCGCCGCCCGGCTCGGCTTTCGCCGCATCGTCGTGTTTCCCTATTTCCTGTTCACCGGCGTGTTGGTCAAACGGATCTATGCCCAGACCGACGCCGCCGCGGCGCGCTTTCCGGAGATCGCGTTCGTCAAGGCGCCATATCTGCGCGATCATCCCTTGGTCATCGATGCCTTTTTCGAACGCATCGCCGAATTCGCCGGCGGCGAGCCGAACATGAATTGCCAGCTCTGCAAATACCGCACGCAGATCGTCGGCTATGAGGACGAGGTCGGGCTGGCGCAACAGGCACATCATCATCACGTGCGCGGCGGCGATCACCACCACCACGATCACGATCACGATCACCCGCACGAGCATCGCTGAGCTCGGGATGTTCGACACCTTTGTGATTGTCGATTGGAGCGCGGCGAGCCAACCGAAGACCGGCCGCGACAGCATCTGGATTTGCGCCGTCGGCCACGACGGCGCGGAGCGTTTGGTCGAAAATCCGCACACACGCCACAGAGCGAAGAGTCTGCTCGGCGAATTGTTGTCGGAGGCGACCGCGCGCGGTGAGCGAGTTCTGCTCGGCTTCGACTTTCCATTCGGCTATCCCGCCGGTTTTGCGCGGCGGCTCGGGCTGAATGCGACGCCACCCTGGCGCGCCGTGTGGGACGAAATCGCGGCCTGCCTGAAAGACGCAGAAAACAACAAAAACGATCGGTTCGCGGTCGCCGCCGAATTGAACCGGCGGGTCTCGAACCGCGCGTTCCCGTTCTGGGGCTGTCCGGTCGGTTTTACGCACGAGTTCCTCGGACCGAAGCACCATAACGGACACGAAGCTGAGGGACTCGCCGAGAAGCGGCTGATCGATTGCTGGATGGTCGGTGCGCAACCCTGCTGGAAGCTCGCCTACACCGGCTCGGTCGGGAGCCAATCGCTAACCGGGATCCCGGTCGTCCGGGAGTTGCGCGACGATCCGGGCTGGGCCGGCCGCGCGCGGATCTGGCCGTTCGAGACCGGGCTCTCTCCCCCGAACGAGGCGCAGATCGTCTTTGCCGAAGTTTGGCCCTCTTGGTGGCGAAAGGACATCCGGCCCGATTATGGCCCGCCAAACGACAGGGCACAGGTGCGCACCGTCGCCGCGCTCTTCGCCGCGGCGAACCGCGAGGGCGCGTTGCCCGCATGGTTCGCCGGCGATCCGAAACTGACCCAGGAACAGCGCCACCAAGTTGAGACTGAGGAAGCGTGGACGTTGGGGGTCATTGCACCGAAACTGCCGCGCGCAACTCCCTCTCCGCCCTCGGGGGCGGAGAGGGTTGGGGTGAGGTGGGGGATTCCCCAGCGCTCGCCGATACCCACCTCACCCTCCCGTCGCTCCGCGACGGGCCCCTCCCTCTCCCCCCTGAAGGGCGGAGAGCGAAAAAAGGTCAAATACGCCTACCTTCGCGACCCCGCCGCGATCTATCGCCGCTCTTTTGCGACCATCCGCGCTGAGGCCGATTTCGCGCGCTTCCCGCCATCGCTGCGCCCGTTGGCGTTGCGGCTGGCGCATGCGGCGGGTGACGTTGCGATCCTCGATGATCTCGCCTGGTCGCGCGGCGCCGTCCAGGCCGGGCGGCGCGCACTCGCCAATGGCGCGCCGATCCTGGTCGACGCCACAATGGTGGCGGCCGGGATCATCAAAAACCAGTTGCCGGCGCAAAACCCTGTCCTCTGCACATTGCACCATCCCGACGTCCGGGAAATCGCTGCGGCGCGGCGCACGACGCGCTCGGCCGCCGGAGTCGAATTGTGGCGCCCGCATCTCAAAGGCGCGGTCGTGGCGATCGGCAACGCGCCGACTGCTCTGTTCCGCCTGCTGGAGCTCCTCGCCGAAGGGGCCGATCTGCCGGCGCTGGTGCTTGGGTTTCCAGTCGGGTTTGTGGGTGCCGCCGAGGCGAAGGAAGCGT
>VAZR01000398.1 GCA_005888515.1 Alphaproteobacteria bacterium
GATCCAGTCGAGCGCCGAACACACGCTCGAGAACCAGCGGCTGGGGCCGTTGCAGATCCGCGTCGCGGCGCTCTGCACCTTGGTGCAGATCTGCGACGGCTACGACATCAACTCGATCGGTGTCGCGGTTCCGCAATTGACCCATGCCTGGAACCTGCCGGGACCGGCCTTCACGACCGCTTTTGTCTGGTCGAGCATCGGCATCCTGGTGGGCGCCTTGTCCTCCGGACCGATCGGCGACCGTACCGGCCGCAAGCCCTTGTTGCTCGCCAGCATCGCGATCTTCGGCCTGGCCTCGCTGCTGACCGCTTATGCCGACTCCCTGACGATGCTGGCTGTGCTGCGGTTTTTCACCGGTGTCGGGATCGGCGGCGCGATGCCGGGCACGGTGGCATTGACCGGCGACTACACGCCGCAGCGCTGGCGCGCGACCGTCATCATGGCGACGTTCACCGGCGCCCCGATCGGCGGCTTTTTGTGCGGCCAAGTCGCCGGGCTGCTGCTGCCGAGCTTTGGCTGGTCGGGCATCTTCATCGTCGGCGGCATCGTGCCGTTGCTGATCCTCGTCGCGCTGGTGTTCTGGCTGCCCGAGTCGCCGCGCTTCCTGGCGGCAAAGGACGCGCTGACGCCGCGCCAGACCGCGCTCCTGCGGCGTCTCGATTTGCGGCCGGGGCAATCGGCGGCGACGCTCGACCTCGCCAATGCCAACCCGATCGCGATGCTGTTCGGCAAGGGCTATGCGCTGCAGACCATGCTCTTGTGGATCGTTTTCTTCTGCAGTCTGATGAATCTCTTTCTGTTCGCCTATTGGTTGCCGCAGGTTCTGCATCTGACGGGGCTGACGCCGGCCGAGGCCGCCCGTGCCTCGAGCTACCGCGATCTCGGTGCGATCTTCGCGGTGCTCTATCTCGGCTATCTGATCGACCGCTCCGGCCCCGAGCGGGCATTGGCAGCAGCCAAACCGGCGCGAATGCGACCGCCGGGGCGCTCTACCCGGCCCGCATGCGCACGAGCGGCATCGGCTGGGCGCTCGGCATCGGCCGCCTCGGCGGCATCGCCGCGCCGATGCTCGGCGGTTGGCTCTTGTCGCTTGGCCTGCCGCCGCGCGAGATTTTCTTGAGCGCTTGCGGCTTTGCGCTGATCGCCGCCATCGCGACAGCGCTCCTCGTATTTCGCGGCGAGCGGACACAGCAGTTGGTGGCCCGCCAGGCGGCGGAGTAAGTCTTTGACGGCACGGCACTTAATCGTGCCGGTGATCGAGGGAGGAAGTCGTGGTCGATGAGGTCATGTCGCGCGCCGAAACCGCGCTGGAGAACCAGCGTTTCGGCGGGCTGCAATTTCGGGTCGCGCTCTTGTGCTCGCTGGTGCAGGCGCTCGACGGCTACGACATCGGCGCGATCGGCATGGCGGTGCCCTCGTTGACGCACGCCTGGAATGTGCCGGGTGCGGCGTTCTCGATCACCTTTATCATGTCGAGCGTCGGCATCCTCGTCGGCGCCTTGGCCTCCGGCCCGACGGCCGACCGTTTTGGCCGGAAGCCGGTCTTGCTGATCAGCACCGCGATCATCGGCGTGTTCTCGCTGGTGTCGGCGCTCGCGGGTTCGATCGACCAGCTGGTGATCTACCGCTTTCTGACCGGTATCGGGATCGGCGGCATCATGGCCGTGACCGTCGGGCTGACTTCCGACTATTGCTCGCAGCGCTACCGCGCCACGGTCATCATGATGATGTTTTGCGGCAATCCGCTCGGCGGGTTTGTCGGCGGTCAGATCGTCGCGCAATTGCTGCCGATCTATGGCTGGCAGTGCATCTTTGTGGTCGGTGGCGCATTCCCGCTCTTGCTGCTCCCGATCTTGGCGATCTGGCTGCCGGAATCGCCGCGCTTTCTGATCGCGCGCG
>VAZR01000158.1 GCA_005888515.1 Alphaproteobacteria bacterium
GTGCCGATCGGCACGGTGCCGATCTACCAGGCGCTCGAAAAGGTCGGCGGCAAGGCCGAGGAGCTGACCTGGGAATTGTTCCGCGACACCCTCATTGAGCAGGCCGAGCAGGGAGTCGATTACTTCACGATCCACGCCGGTGTGCGGCTCGGCTATATCCACCTGACCGCCAACCGGGTCACCGGCATTGTGTCGCGCGGCGGCTCGATCATGGCGAAATGGTGCCTGGCGCATCACCAGGAGAATTTCCTCTACACCCATGTCCGCGAGATCAACGAGATCATGCGGGCTTATGACGTCAGCTATTCGTTCGGCGACGGCTTGCGCCCCGGCTCGATCGCCGACGCCAACGACCGCGCCCAGTTCGCCGAATTGGAGACCTTGGGCGAATTGACGAAGCTCGCCTGGGAAGACGGTGTCCAGGTCATGATCGAAGGCCCCGGCCATGTGCCGATGCACAAGATCAAGGTCAACATGGAAAAGCAGCTCGAGGAATGCGGCGAGGCGCCGTTCTACACCTTGGGTCCGCTGACGACCGACATCGCGCCCGGCTACGACCACATCACCAGCGGCATCGGCGCGGCGATGATCGGCTGGTTCGGTACGGCCCTCCTCTGCTATGTGACCCCAAAGGAGCATCTCGGGCTGCCCGACCGCGACGACGTCAAGGCCGGCGTCATCACCTACAAGATCGCCGCCCACGCCGCCGATCTCGCGAAGGGCCACCCGGCGGCGCGCGAGCGCGACGACGCCTTGTCGCGGGCCCGTTTCGAGTTCCGCTGGCGCGATCAGTTCAACCTGTCGCTCGACCCTGAGACGGCCGAGAAATTCCACGACCAGACCTTGCCGGCGGACGGCGCCAAGCTGGCACATTTCTGCTCGATGTGCGGCCCGAAATTCTGCTCGATGGAAATCACCCAGCAGATCCGCGACTACGCCAAAAGCGGCATGGCGGAAAAATCGAAGGAATTCCTCGAGCACGGCGCCGAGATCTACAAGGTCGAGCAGGGCACGGTCGATCCGCGCGTCGCCGCCGACGATTGAGCGTGATCAGTCGGCCGAATGAGCCCCTCTCCCGCACCGCGGGAGAGGGAGGGGCCCGCGCCGAAGGCGCGGGAGGGTGAGGGCACTGGCTGAGGAAACACCCTCACCCGGCTCGCTGCGCTCGCCACCCTCTCCCGCATTGCGGGAGAGGGTTTCGGCCGAACCCACGACCGCCGATCTCGATGCGCGGCGGGCGGCGCGGCGCTATCCCGATCGCCCGATCGTCGCTGTGCTCGCGGTGGTCTTGCGCGGCGAAGAGGCGCTGATCGTGCAGCGCGCGCAGCAGCCGAATGCCGGACGCTGGGGTTTTCCCGGCGGCGTCCTCGAGCTCGGCGAGACAGTTGCCGAGGGCGCCATGCGCGAATTGTTCGAGGAAACCGGCATCGTCGCCAAACCCGCCGGTGTTCTGGACGTGCATGACGCGATCACCCGCGACGCCGAAGGCCGGGTGCAGTTCCATTATTTGCTGATCGCGGTGCGCGGCATCTGGGAGTCGGGCGAAGGCGAGCCGGCCGACGATGCCGCCGCTGTCGCCTGGATCACCCGGGCCGATATCGTGGCGGGGCGGTATCCGACTTTCCCGACGTTGCTGCCATTGCTCGACCGCGCCGTGAAACCCGAGCAGTAGGAACGCGTCTCCCTGGTGGTCGTGAACCGCAGCAGATCAGCGTCATGGCGGTGTTGCCGCACACCCACAGCCGTCGTCCCGGCTTTCGCCGGGACGACGTTGAGGGCCAGCGTCGAATTACAAACGCCGCCTTCAGGCGTGGCATGCGAGGCATCCTGCCGCAGCGCCGTGACGGCGACGATTGCCTCGGCTAATATCGGCTCGCGGCAGACCGGGCGGACAGGGGCGTCGGGAAGCCGCGACGGTGCAACACGTAGCTTCGGTTTCCCCTAGCCGATGCGGGGAGATCATGATCGGTCCGCCGGGATTGCCGAAATTCGGACGCCGGGTTTTTTCCTTTGGCTCATCGCCGGAACGCCGGCACCAGCGCCGGAACGCCTGGAAATTCGCCGTGTGCTTTTATGCCGCCGGAGTGCTGGCGCATTACAGCCACCACATGAGTTTCGGCCTGCCATCCTCGCTCGACGAAGCCTTGATGAGCGCGCCGACAAGCCTCGCCTGGCCGGCCGATCTGATCGGGACTTTGATCGATCTCGGCTGATCGCGGCAGCCGTTCGGGTCGCCGCTCTTGCGTCTAGCAGCAATCGCCGCGATTGCGCCGCTGGCGTGGCGGCTGGCTTGGGCCGGTTTGCGCCACCGGCCCCGTCCACAAACTATCACGCAGCGGCTCGCCGCCCTGCCGCGGCTCGACCTGCCGGTCAGCGCACCCGTCGAGATCCGCTGGAACGATCGGCTCGTTCCGTTCATCGAGGCGGACAGCGATCGCGATCTGGCGGTGGCGCTCGGCCTCATCCATGCGCATCTGCGCTTGGCCCAGATGGAGTTGCTGCGCCGCATCGCGCAGGGCCGCCTGTCCGAAATTCTCGGCCCTGTCGCGATCCCGTTTGATCACACGCTGCGGCTGCTCGACCCGACCCGCGCCGTGCCGGCGATCGAAGAGGCTCTGCCCGAAGCAACGCTCGACTGGGTCGAGGGGTTTGTCGCCGGCATCAATCACCACCTCGCCAGCGCTGCCGCGCCGCCGTTCGAGTTTCGCCTCCTTGGCATCAGGGCGGAACCCTGGACCGTCGCCGATGTGCTCGGCATCGCCCGGCTGGCCGCCGCCGATATCAATTGGCTCTTGTGGATGCGGCTGTTGCGCCTGCCGCGCGGCCCCGACTGGCCGGACATCTGGGCCCGGCTGATTGAGGACGGCACCGCGCCGTTGCCGAGTCTGGGCAGTGGCAAAGATGTCGCGTCTGAGGGCTTCACCAGACTGCTGCTCGGGCTCGGCCGCGCCGGCAGCAACGCGGTGGCCGTTTCGGCCAACCGGAGCGCCACGGGCCGTTCGTGGCTGGCCGGCGACCCGCATTTGTCTCTGAGCCTGCCGAGCGTCTGGCAGCAGGCTTCCTACCGCTCGCCGTCCTACAATGTCGCCGGGCTGATGATCCCCGGCATCCCGGTCATGGCGATCGGCCGCAACCCATGGATCGCCTGGGGCGGCACCAATCTGCACGCTCTCAGCAGCGACCTGTTCGACGTCTCGGACCTGCCGGCCAGCGAAATCGCCCAGCGGCGCTTGCGGCTCGCGGTGCGCTGGTCGAGATCGCGCGAGATTGTGCTGCGCTACACCGCGCACGGGCCGATCATCTCCGACGCGCCATTATTCGGCAGCAGCAACGGGCGCGCCCTCGCGTTGCGCTGGGTCGGACACCAGCCCTCGGACGAGATGAGCGCGCTGCTCGCGATCAACCGGTCGCGCGATTGGCATGAGTTCTCCACCGCCGCGGAAGGCTTCGCGGTGCCCGGCCAGAACCTCGTCTATGCCGATCGCGGCGGCCATATCGGCAAGCTGCGTGCGGCCTGGCTGCCGCGCCGGTCGTTCTCGCCACCGGCCGATGTCGCCTCACCCGTCGCGCATGCCGCGCACTGGACCGATCTGGCGACCGCGGCGCATTTGCCGGCCGAACTCGACCCGTCGGACGGCTTTATCGTCTCAGCCAACGACCGGCCGCCTGCGTCTGACATCCCGCTGGGCTGGTTTTTTTCGCCGAACGACCGCGCCGAGCGGCTGACAGCGCTCTTAGCTGACCGCGAGGCGATCGGCTTCGCCGACCTTACCGCGTTACAGCGCGATGTCGCGATGCCGCTCGCGCTCGCCTTGTGCGACCGGCTCTGCGCGGTTTGCACCGCGCGACCCGGGACGGATCCAGTACTCGATGCCTTGCGAGCATGGGATGGCGCGTACGATCCCGCCTCACCCGGCGCGCTCGCCTTCGAGCTGGTGCTGGCGCAGCTTGTTGCGGCGGTAACGCCACCGTCCCGTCGCGCGCTCTATAATGTGGTGTGGCATGGCCGTCGCCTGTTGGCGCGCGAGATCGATGCCTTGCCCCCTGAGCAGCTCAGCCTAGCCGTTCAGCAGGCAGTCGCTGCCGCCGGACCGGCTTTCGACCGGCTGCGCCATTGGGGAGAGGCGCATCGGCTGCGGCTCGCGCACCCGCTTGGCGCTGTGCCGGGGATCGGTCGGCGCTTTCGATACATTGATTGGCCGTGGCCAGCCGGCAGCGATACGGTGTTCAAATCGGCGCATGGGCTCGTTGCCGGCCAGCACGCTGTCGCCTACGGCAGCAACGCCCGCTATCTGTTCGACATGTCCGATCTCGACGGCAATCACCTGGTTCTGCTCGGTGGCCAGGACGGGGTGCCGGGCAGCCCCGCTTTCCTCGATCAGGCGGAACTGTTCCGCCGCGGCGAATATGTGACGGTGCCGCTCGATCCCGTCACGGCTCGCGCCAGCTTCCCGCACACTACCATTCTGCAACCCGGACCGCGATGATCGACGCGACCCCGCTGCTGCGGCTCTATGCCGGGTTCCGGGCGCGACGGCTCGCGCGGCAGCATGCCGCCGCGATCCAGCAGCGCACCTTACAGCGGCTGCTCCGGCGTGCCGCGGCGACCCGCTTCGGGCGCGATCACGGATTGCCCAGGATTGCCGATCTCGCTGCGTTCCAATCCGCCGTGCCGTTGCGGCGCTACGAGGATTTCTGGTCGGCCTATTGGCAGTCCGCTTTTCCCAACCTTGTCGATGTCACCTGGCCCGGTCTTATCCCGTTCTTCGCCGAGAGTTCCGGCACCAGCAGCGGCGTCACCAAATTCATCCCGGTCACATCGGAGATGATCCGCTCGAACCGGCAGGCCGGCCTCGACCTGCTCGGTTATCATCTCCGGCAATGCCCGCAGAGCCATGTCTTCGCCGGCCGCAATCTGTTGCTTGGCGGCAGCACCGATCTGGTCGAGCGCGCACCTGGAATTAAAAGCGGCGATCTCAGCGGCATCGCCGCGGCAACCGTGCCGGGCTGGGCGCGCGGTTTCGCTTATCCACCGCCAGAGATCTCTCGCCTGACCGATTGGACCGAGAAGATGGCGCGGCTGGCCGATGCTGCACCCAAAGCGGATATCCGCAGCATCTCCGGCACGCCGAGCTGGCTGTTGCTGTTCTTCGACGAGCTGGCGCGCCGGCATCCGGAGCGTAGCGCGCGGCTCGTCGATTTTTTTCCGAAGCTCGAGCTGCTCGTGCATGGCGGGGTGAATTTCGCGCCGTACCGCGCGCGTTTTGCCGAATGGCTCGCGGGCAGCAAGGCTGAGACGCGCGAGGTCTACGCCGCCAGCGAGGGGTTCATCGCCAGCGCCGATCGCGCTGAGGGCGAGGGCATGCGCGTCAATCTCGACCACGGCATCTTCTATGAATTCGTGCCGGTCAGTGAGATGGATGCCCCGCAGCCGACGCGCCATTGGATCGGCAATGTCGAGACCGGGATCGATTACGCGCCGGTGTTGACGACCTGCGCCGGCCTGTGGGCCTACGTCGTCGGCGATGTCGTGCGTTTCGTGAGCCGCGATCCGCCGCGCCTGCTGGTGACGGGCCGGCTGTCCTACACGCTGTCGGCATTTGGCGAGCACCTGACCGGCGAGGAGGTCGAGGGCGCGGTCACGGCCGCCGCCGAAGCGATCGACGCCGGGTTGCGCGATTTTTCGGCCGGCGCGCTCTATCCCGAAAAACCCGGGGAGATCGGGGGCCATCTGTTCATCGTCGAATTCGAGCGGCCGGTCGCCGCCGATGAGCTTACCCGCTTCGCCCACCTGCTCGATCGCGATCTGATGCGCCGCAACCTCGATTACCAGGCGCACCGCGCCGGCGGGTATGGGCTGCATCAGCCGAAAATCGCAGCGCTGCGCCACGGCGGTTTTGCCGAATGGATGCGGCGGCGGGGACGGCTCGGCAGTCAGAACAAGGTGCCGCGGGTCATCGCCGATCCCGCGCTATTCGACGATCTGCGCGCCTTCGCCGAAGCCAACCGGCAGCCAATTTAATCGTCGTCCCGGCGAAGGCCGGGACCCACTTGTCCGCGCCCGACTAGTGGAAGAGTGGATCCCGGCCTACGGGATGACGAAATACGTCAAGATCGGCGGGCTCTGGCGCGCAGCAGCCGATACCATACGGCGATCACCAGCAGCATCAGGAGCACACCGAAAAGCCAGAACGGCGACAACGGCTCCCCTCGCCGCCGCTACGCGCCTCGGCGCTCCAGAACCCGTCGCGGTCTGCGCCGAACTCGAACTTCCCCTCGTTATCCGTCCGCCCGGTCAGCGCGGGCCGGTTCGGCTCCCCGGGCGCGAAAACACGCACCTCGGCATTGGCCATTGGCTTGCCGTCGCTGGTCGCGAATTGCACGGTAACCTGATGGCGCGCGAACAGGTCGAGCGCCTCAACGGGCCTCGGGCCGAACGCCACGACGAGCAGCGTCGCCGCAAGAGCGGCTTGGCGCAGCCGAGAAGAACAGACACTCTGCATCGCGACAGCCACGATACGGAAAAGCCTCCATGAAGATAGTCGTGTTCGGCGCCGGTGCGGTCGGCGGCCATGTCGCGACCCGGCTCGGCGCCGGCGCCGTCGGCGGCCATGTCGCGACCCGGCTCGGCGCCGGCGCCGCCGCGGCGGGGATCGAAGTCGCGGCGGTGGCGCGAGGCGCCCAGCTTGCCGCGATCCGGGAGCGCGGCCTGACCTTATGGATCGGCGAGGAGCGCTATTCGGCGTGGCTTCACGCCACCGACCGGCCCGAGACCCTCGGGCCGCAGGATGTCGTCTTCGTCACACTGAAATCCTCGGTATTGCCGGAAGCCGCGCCGGCCTTGCGGACGCTGATCGGCCCCGACACCAGCGTCATCTTCGCAATGAACGGCATTCCGTGGTGGTACCTTTACCGCTGCCCGGAAAACGGTGTGCCGCACCCCGATTTGTCGCGGCTCGACCCCGGAGGCGTCCTGGCGCATTCGGTCGGGCCCGAGCGGGTCATCGGCTGCATGATCAACTCGGCCAACGAAGTCGTCGAGCCGGGGGTGATCCGCAACTCGCCGGGCACGCTCAACCGTTTCACCTTGGGCGAACCCGACGGCACGGTGTCGCGCCGCATCGAGGCGATCTCCGCCGCCTTCGAACGGGCCGGGGTCGCGGCCCCGATCAGCACGGCGATCCGGACCG
>VAZR01000159.1 GCA_005888515.1 Alphaproteobacteria bacterium
CCGACAGCCGGTTCAAGTATTTGATCGCCTCCGGGTTGACCGTCTCCTCGGCCGCCAGCGCGCAGACCAGCCGCTCGGCGCGCCTGGTCACCGTGCGCGCCAAATGCAGGTAGGCGGCGGTCGGCGTGCCGCCCGGCAGGATGAACGAGTCGAGCGGCTTGAGCCCGGCATTCATCCGGTCGATCTCGCCTTCGAGCCGCGCGACCTGCGCCGCGACGATGCGCAGCGCGCCGCCCTTTGCGGCCTTGCCGCGCCCGCTCTCCTCCGGCGTGCACAGATCGGCGCCGAGATCGAATAGATCGTTCTGGATGCGCGCCAGCATCGCCTCGGTGTCGCTGTCCGCGTGCAGCCGCGCCAGTCCGATCGCCGCATTCGCCTCGTCGACCGTGCCGTAGGCTTCGACCCGAAGCGCCTGCTTCGGCACCCGGCTGCCGTCGCCGAGCGAGGTCTCGCCCTTGTCGCCGCCGCGCGTATAGATGCGGGTGAGGCGCACCATTAGTGCATGCTCCGGGTCAGCGGCCGCCGGCCAGCATCATCAACAGCACCAGCAACAAGAGCGCCACCGCCTGCAGAATGACGCGCGACTGCATGAATTTATTCGACAGCCGCGGGTTGCCGCCGCGGATCATCGTCGTGACCCCCATGCCGAGGACGCCCAAGACGCCCAGCATCGCCAGTACGAGCAGCACGGTCAAAAACGTCGACATCGCCGCAATATGATACCGGCGCCGCCCGGAATCACGGACGAAGTTGCCGCGCAGTCATTCGTCCCTTGCTGTCATTGCGAGGAGCAGAGCAACGAAGCAATCCCCCTCGGATGAGCCAACCCGGCAGAGATTGCTTCGCTGCGCTCGCAATGACGACCAGGCGGTAGGCGGGCGCAGCCCGCCATCAAATTATTCACCACAGAGACAATGAGGCAGTGAGGCTCAGCGGCACGGCATCTCACTGCCTCGCTGTCTCATTGTGGAATCCAATCAATGGCGGGTTCCCTACGTGGCCGTGGATGCGGGTAAGGTGAGGCCGGTATTCGATCGACACAGCAAGGCAGCCGCGATGACCCCCACAGATCTTGCCCCCACCGATCTGGCTAACGCCCTCGCGCGCCCGGGCCGCGCCAGCATCCCCTACGCCGACCCGTTCAGTCCGGACCGGCCGCTCGTTCTGGAGTGCTTCCGGCCGCAGCGCCATGACCCCGACAAGCCCGTCGTCATCGTGCAGCACGGCGCGAGCCGCAACGGCGCGGAGTATTGCGAGGCCTGGGTCCCGGCCGCCGAGCGGCACGGCTTCCTGGTCGTCGCGATCACTTTTCCGAAGGAATCCTGGCCGGACGCGGTGACCTACAATAACGGCCACGTGCTGACCGAGGACGGCGCGCTGCGCCCGCGCGAGGGCTGGTCGCAGGCGATCCCCGGCCGTGTCTTCGCGCTGCTGCGCGAGGCCGGCGTGACCCGGCGCGACAAGGCCTACCTTTGGGGCCATTCCGCCGGCGGGCAGTTCGTGCACCGCCTCCTGGCGACGCAGCCGCACGGCATCTTCGCCGCGGTCGGCGCGGCCAATTCCGGCTGGTACACGCTGCCGACCCTCGATTTGCCCTATCCGGACGGGCTCGGCGGCATCGGCCTGACGCGCGAGGACGTCGTGCGCTTTCTCGGCTATCCGCTGGTCATTTTTTCCGGCGACCAGGACATCGACGGCACGACCGAGAATTTTCCCAAACACGAAGCCGCGATGGCCCAGGGGCCAAACCGCTTTGAGCGGGCGAAGTTCTATCTCGCCTATGGCCAGGCCGAAGCCGCCAGACTCGGCGTGCCCTGCCGCTGGACCCGCATCACCGTGCCCGGCGTCGCGCATGAGGGCATGAAGATGTCCGCCTTCGCCGCGCAACACTGGTTCGACGAGAACGGCCCGACGGCCTGAGCAACAGACCCTCTCCCGCACCGCGGGAGAGGGGGGACCGGCCGCTTCAGCGGCCGGTGGGTGAGGGCGATCAAATCTGGACGCCGCGGGCCGGCTCGCGCGGACCGAGGCGGATCTATTTATTCGTCGTCGGCCAGATGGATGCGCAGCCGGCCCAGTTCGATGATCCACAACGCCCGATCGGGCGAACGCGTTTCGAGGATTGTGAGAAGCTGCCGGATGCGTTCGAGCAGGCCGCTATGGGTCGCGCGCGGTCCGGCATCGATGATGACGATTCCGGCGCTTGACGATGGCGGAAACCGAAGCACCTGACCGAGGTCGCGATCGAGTGTGACCAGAACTCGGCCCTCTCCGGCCGAAACGGCGAATACCCTCTCGTCCGGCGCGCCTCGCAACCCCTGATCGCGAACGCTCATCACATCGTGTCCGGCGGCGCGGCACAGCTCGGCGGCGCTGCGGCTCAAATTCTCGTCGAGTTTGAGCCTCACGCGACCGTGACGGGGATGACTTGCTCGCGCGCCGCTTCAGCACCGTAAGCAATCGCCGCCAACACGTCGTCATGCGCGAGTTGCGGATATTCCGCCAAGAACTCCGCTTCGCTCATGCCGTCGGCGAGGAAATCGAGGATCAGGGATACCCAGATCCGCGTGCCTTTGATGCAAGGTTTGCCGCCGCAGACTGCAGGATCAATCGAGATGCGTTGCAGGAGGGGGTTCATGTCCGATCCTTGACTTTCGCTTAGCCAACGACAAGTCGGCCGGTTTTACCAGGGAACGCCGCCTTCGGCTTGTGTCGCCACAAGAACACGACATCAACCGGGATGCCAAGCTGCCGCGACAGATGTGCAATGCCCTTCCAGGCGGCGTTCGTGTCCTGCCCCTGGACTGACAAGCCAGCTGCTGAAAGGTATTCGTACCCGTCGTCCTCTTTACGCCCGATTACAAAGTTCACGCTGATAAATCGGCGGAGATCGTCCTCATTGCTCGCGCGAGTCTTTGCTGTTTGGATCATTTGTTTGAGGATACCGTTCCAATTTGCTCGATTGGCGACTGTCGAGCCATTGAGCTTCGCCGACAGTACTTTCGTGTAGGTCAGGTCCGGCGGGGAACTGGCTGGATAGAGCGTCGCGCTTGGCTCGGACGCGGGTGCCGGGGTGGGCCCGGCGCCGTTGTCGCCGTTGCGCAAACTGGCTTCGAACGCGTGGCTGAACTTGCCAATGATGGTGTCAAACGTGTCCACCAATGGCTCGGCGTGCCGCTTTAACAGCGCGAGTGTAGCATCTGAGATTTCAATCTGTGCCATTCGGTAGCTCATTTTACCGAAATACGAATCTACGGACGTTAGCCACGGCATACCGCCTTTGCAAGGGGATCTTTTTTAACCGTCGCGGAGCGGCCCGCCGCCGGCAAGCCCGATCCAATTTTAATTCTTAACTTGGCAATTGAAAATATTGCGATCTAATCTCCTGTTTATCTCAATCCGGATTGAGGGATCCGGCAACGAACGAGGAGAGAGGATGGACGGGGATGGTCTGGCTGCAAATCCGCTGCAAATGCAGCCAGAGGTGCCGCCGAGGCGAAGGCCAAAGCGGCGGCAAGGCGGGTCGGGGCGGCCGTTTCCCAAAGGCATGTCGGGCAATCCGATGGGGAAACGGCCGGGCACCCGCAATCGTGCCACGATAATTGCGGAGGAAATGCTCGATTCCGCGACGCGCCCGTTGCTGCGCGGGGCGATCGACGACGCCCAGGGCGGCGATGGCGTCATGAAGCGGTTCTGCATCAGCCGCATCCTGCCGCCCCGCCGCGACCGGCCGGTCCGCTTCGCATTGCCGCGGATCAAGAGCGCGGCCGACCTCAACACCGCGCTGGAAGCGGTCACCGCCGCGGTGGCCAATGGCGAGCTGACGATCCGCGCGGCCTGGGAGTTCTCGCAGACGATCGACAATTTCGTCCGGGTGATCGATGCCAGCGAATTCGCGCGGCAATTGGAGCGCCTCGAGGCCGCCGCGGCGCGGCTGACGGCGCAGCCACGCGAGTCTGACGATGCGGACGAGCCATAAGAAGCGGCTCGCGCGACTCGTCGCAGCGCTCGACGAAAGCGAGTCTGAGGCGATCGACCGCCGGTGCACGCTGCGCTTCTATGCCTATGTGTGCGAGGACATTCGCGAGGCGATGGAGTGGCGCGGCATCGATCCGGCGTGCTCGCGGCCCCTGCTGGCGATGGAGGCAAAACTCGCCGGGTTTGTCGACACGCCGGAACTGCGTGACACCGATGGTGCCTATTGCGCCGCCAAGCAAGCGGAAGCGCTGGCGGAGGGAGACGATCCTTGGGGGGAGGCGGAGGACGCGGTGATGCTCGCGGGGCAGCGCTACCTCGATGGCTCGCGGCCGGATTTTAGGTTTGCGTCGCTGCTGGAGATCTGGCCTTGGGCGCTCGTGCAGGACCGGCTGTTGCCGGCGATCCCGGATGGCGGTTAAGGCCGGTCGGGGTGGACCTCGTAATTGCGCGGCAGGGTCGAACTGATGTTCGGGTCGCGGGCGCGCGTGTTCGCCGAGCGCGTCATATCGACGGCGGAAATGTCGTCGCTGATACCGTTCAAATTCTGGACGTCGCTGGCCCGCTGCGGTCCGCCGCTGCACCCGAAGGCGCCGCCCAGCACGAGGATCGCGATCAGGCCGAAGCGCGACAGGGCCATGCAATTTCTCCGATCAGACGGAGGTCATATATGCTACCGCAAATGCAATGACAACCAACGCCGTCGAGATCGCCAGCACGTAACGCACGATGCCGTATTTGCTGCCTTGGCGCGCCTCGGTCGGGGTCTCGACGATGCGCGGATCGATGCGCTGGTCCATGGGCGGCCTCCATCTTTTTGCGCTGATCCCTCTCTCCGGGAACGGGGCCGCGCTCGGTTTCGATCCGCCCCGGAAAGCATGGGGGAAAGCCTGTGACCGAAGGGCTCGGCTTGACCGGCGCCGCCGCCCGGCTCACATTGGCCGCGTGACCAGGACGACAACTCATGCCGGCGGCGGCCGGCGAATTAGCCACCCGAGCCCGGAAAGGGCTCGGGCCATGCTGATTCGCCATCATTTCGCCGAGGATTTGTCCGATGTCGTCCATATTGCTGGGTGCCGCCCCCGCTGCTAGTCATGCCGACCGCGCCGAGTGCGGCGCAGCCCTTGTCACACTCTGCTTCTCCGTCCAGGCCGCCGCGGAACCGGGAATCATGCCCCGCGTTCTCGAACTGTTTGCCAAGCGGGGGCTGGTCCCGCAGAAATGGCACAGCGCGGTTTCCGGAACGGTGCTGACGATCGATGTGCAGATGAGCGGGCTCGGCCATGAGCTTGCCGATTACATCGCCCGCTGCATGCGTCAGATCGCCGGGGTCGATGCCGTGCTGACCAGCGAGAGGCGTGCTAAAGGCTGAGCCAGATCGAATGTCCTTCGCCGACCATATCCGCGCCTGCAACAATTTCGACCGCGGCCGGGTCGTGCCATTGCTGGCGCGCGGCCGGCGGATCGGTTGGCTGCGCCGCGACAACGCCGCTGCGCTCACGCGGTTCGATTCGGTGTTCGTCGTCGAACCGGAGCAGGTGCGGCTTGTTGCCGAGGGCGATGCCGATACGGTCAGCGCCGCGGTCGACGACATCGTGGAGGCGCTCGTCGTCGAACAGAGCGTCCCGAAATGGCGCAACGAGACCTTCGACGTGATGGCGCGCTGGGGCGAGCCGCCGATCTTCCGGCTCGACCGCGGCGCCGTGCCGTTTTTCGGCGTGCGCGCCTATGGCGTCCACCTCAACGGCTATCGCTTTATCGATGGCAGGATGCATCTGTGGATCGGGCGGCGCGCGCCCGACAAGCGCGTGGCGCCGAACAAGCTCGACAACATCGTCGCCGGCGGCATGGGCAACGGTCATGGCATCTTCGAGACGCTCGTCAAAGAGAGCGAGGAGGAGGGCGGCATCCCCGAGGCGCTGGTGCGGCACGCCGTGCCGGTCGGCGCCGTGACCTATTGCATGGAGACCGAGCTCGGCATTCGCGACGATGTGCTGTTCGTCTATGATTTGGAACTGCCGGCCGCGTTCGAGCCGAAGAACAGCGATGGCGAGATCGTCCATTTCGAGCTGATGCCGGCCGAGCGCGTCGTCGAGCGGGTGCGCACGACCGAGGATTTCAAATTCAACGTCAATCTGGTGATCCTCGATTTCGCGCTGCGGCACGGGCTCATCGCGGTCGACGATCCCGAATACCTCGACGTCGCCAGCGGTCTTCACCGCCCGCTCGACTGAAAAGAGTCGTCGTCCCGGCGAAGGCCGGGACCCACGCTCGTCAAGGTCTCGGCGCTGAAGG
>VAZR01000160.1 GCA_005888515.1 Alphaproteobacteria bacterium
GGCTTCGAGGTCGGCATCTTTTCGGGCTCGATCGGCTCGATGGCAGTACTCGGCGCCCCCGATCTCGTGCTCATGACCCTCACCGAGTTTGCCGCCCAGGCCAACCGGGTCTGCCGCGCCGGCAACCTAGCGCTCCTGGTCGATGCCGATCACGGCTACGGCAATGCGCTGAATGTGCGGCGCACCGTCGAGGAATTGGAGACCGCCGGGATCTGCGCGATGTCGATCGAGGACACCGTATTGCCGCGGCCCTACGGTCCGAGCGGCAAGCCGACCTTGATCCCGGTCGAGGAGGGGATCGGCAAAATGAAGGCGGCGCTGTCCGCCCGCCAGGATCCCCGGCTGGTCATCGCCGGCCGCACCAGCGCGCTGGCGGTCACCAGCGTCGACGACACGATCAAGCGCGCCAAGGCCTATGAGGCGGCCGGGGTCGATGCGATCTTCCTCGCCGGCGGGGTCACCGTCGAAGGCATCGAGGCGGTCTCGTCGGCGATCGGCATTCCGCTGATCACTGGCGGCGGCGCAGGTCAGCTCGCCGATTTGGATTGGATGGCGGCGCACCGGGTTCGGGTCGCCCTTCAGGGTCATGCGCCGTTCAGCGCCGCGGTACAGGCGGTCTACAACACGCTGAAGGCATTACGCGACGGGACAAAACCCAGCGAGCTGACCGGCATCGCCTCGCCCGAGCTGATGCAAAAGGTGACGCGCGCCGCCGATTACCGGCAGTGGACCCGGGACTTCCTCGGCGGAGAATGAGAGATGCGCGTCCTGCTGCTCGCGACGCTGCTGCTCGGCACCGCTTCCTGCACCGCGGAATGGTGGCCCTTGCCGCCGCCTCCGCCGCCCTGGACCGCGCCACCGGTCGGTGCCGGCCGGTTGACCCTCAGCAATTTCAGCTATGACCGCGCCCGGGTCGAAACGATGATCACCGCGTATCCGGATTGCGAGCCGCGTCAGGGCTTGGTGGCGACCAGTATCGATCTGCCGCTGAACGGCACCCGGGTCATCGACGCGCCGCCGGGCGCCGATGTGTGCTGGCGCCGCCTCGTGCCGCCGCTCGAGGAGGCGACATCGCCGGGGGTTCCGCGCGCGATCCCGTGGAACCGCGCCTACACCTCGTCCGGCCGCATCGTCGACTCGCGTCTGTGAGGCGGGGAGCCGATCGTTGACCGCGCAGGCCTGCTATCTCGGTACCGATGTCGGCGGCACCTTCACCGATCTCGTGTTCTATACCGCGAGTGGTGAATTGCACTGCTTCAAGGTGCCGAGCACGCCGGCCCGGCCTGGCGCCAGCATTCTCGAAGGGATCGACGAGATCAAAACCGCGCTCGGTGTTGACGATGCGGCGTGGCGCGAGATGGTGCACACCCACAGCAGCACGGTCGCGACAAACGCGCTGATCGAGCGCAAGGGCGCGAAGATCGGCATGATCGTGTCGAGCGGCTTTCGCGATCTGTTCGAATTGCAGCGCCTGGCGATCCCGCATCCGATGCGCTTCGACTCGCGGCGGCCGCTTCCGCTGATCCCGCGTGCGCTGGTGCGCGAGGTCGGCGGGCGGATCGCCGCCGACGGCAATGAGCTAGACCCGCTGCCCGAGGCAGATGTGATCGATGCGGCGCAGGAGCTGGTCGCGCTCGGCGCCGAGATCGCGATCGTCGTCTTGCTGCACAGCTATCGTAACCCGGCGCACGAGCGGGCTGTCCGCGACATCATCGAGCGCCATGGCGTTCCGCTGCGGCTAGAATTGTCGAGCGAGGTGTGGGCGCAGGCGCGCGAATACGAGCGCGGCGTGCTGACCGCGGTCAATGCCAGCATCCGTCCGATCGTCGAGGGTTATGTCGAGCGGCTCGACCGCGGCCTCGGCGAGCGCGCGATCCGGACGCCGGCGCGCGTCGCGCGTTCGAATGGCGGCGCAGAGTTGGCCGCGACGATGCGCCAGCGGCCGGTCGTGGCATTGCTGTCGGGCCCGGCCGCCGGGGTCGCGGGCGCCGCTGCGGCGGCCGCCGATGCGGGCTGGGAAATGGCCGATCTGATGACCCTCGATGTCGGCGGCACCTCGGCCGATATCGGCGTCATCCGCGGCGGCCGGCCGGTCCTCTCCAGCGAAGAGCACATCGCCGATTTTCCGCTGCTGATCCCGACCATCGCGGTATCGAGCATCGGCGCCGGCGGCGGCTCGATCCTGTGGCTCGACCCGACCGGATCCTTGAAGGTCGGACCGCGCAGCGTCGGCGCCGATCCCGGACCCGCCTGCTACGGCACCTCGGGTTCGCGCATCCCGGCCCTGACCGACGCGTTTCTGGTCGCTGGGCTGCTCGCGCCGGGACAGCGGCTCGGCGGCAAATTGCCGTTGCAGATGCAGCCGGCGCGCGAGGCGCTGGAGACATTGGCGGGGCCGCTCGCGATGCCGGTCGAGACGGTGGCGGATGGCGCGATCCGCGTCGCCAATGCGCTGATGGCGGGCGAGGCATCCAACGTCTTGGCGCGCCGCGGGGTCGATGCGCCGCGCTTTCGGATGGTCGCGTTCGGCGGTGCCGGACCGCTGGTCGCCGCACTTTTGGCCGAGGAGATCGGCATCGACGCGATCCTGATCCCGCCGTTTCCGGGGGGCCTGAGCGCGCTCGGGGCGGCGCGCGCCGATCTCGAAGGCGATCTCGTCGAACCGGTCTATGAGCGGCTCGGCGCGCTCGATCAGCCGGGGCTGGCGCGGGTGACGGCGAATTTGCAGGCGCGCGCCGCGGCCTGGATTGCCGAGCAGACCGCCGCGCTCACGGTCACCGGCACCAGGGTCGAGCTGGCCGCCGATATGCGCTACGACGGACAGGGCTATGACGTCACGGTGCCGCTCGACGAAACGTGGCTCAAATCCGGCGATTTCGCGCGCCTTCGCGCCGCGTTCCATGCCGCGCACCGCGCCGCCTATGGCCATGCCAACGAGACGGCGGAGATCTGGCTCAAGGAATTGCGCGCCCATATCATCGGCGCGACACCGAAGCCGCGCATTATCCCGCTGCGCAGCGAGGCGGGAACGGCTTCGGAAGCGACGCGGACGGTGCGGCTGTTCGGCCGCGAATTCAGCGCCGGCGTTCACGAACGCGCCGCGCTCGGCATCGACCAGCGGATTGCCGGACCGGCGATCGTCAACCAGATGGACACCACCACCTGGATCCCGGAGGGCTGGACGGCGCAGGTCGTGCCCTCCGGCGCGCTGGTGTTGGAACGGACATAAAATGCGCGATCGGTGCCATTTCCATCCGCAGTCCCGGCGAAAGCCGGGATCCACCCATCCAGCGTCTCGAAAGCTGGCCGATGGGTCGCGGCTTTCGCCGGGACGCCGGAGTTAAGGAGAACGAGGCAATGGCGAATGACATTGCAGCGAAAACTGCGGCGCGGGACGCGATTGGGGTCGAGATCTTCGCCAACCTGTTCAAGGCGGTGGTCGACGAGATGGCCTGGGTCGTGCTGCGCTCCTCGCACACGACCTTTGTCAAGGAGACGCAGGATTTCGGGGTGGCGCTGGTTACTCCGGAGGGCGAGATGTTCGCCTATCCCTATGGCAGCGGCGCGACGCCGCTGATGGGCGTCGCGATGGATTCGGTGACGCAAGGGATCGCCTGGGAGGAAGGCGATGTCGTTGTGACCAACGACCCCTACGCGACACGCGGCATGGTCATGCACCTCAACGACATCTACGTGTTCCGTCCGGTGTTCGTCGACGGCAAGCTGTTGTGCCTGGCGTGGACCTTCATCCATTGCACCGATGTCGGTGGCTACGCGCCGGGCAGCATCGACATGCAGAACTCCGAGGTTTTCCAGGAGGGGTTACGGTTGCGGCCGGTGAAGCTTTACCGCCGCGGCGAGTTGAACGAGGAGGTGTGGAACATCTTCGCCGACAATTGCCGGATTCCGTCGCTGAACTGGGGCGACATGACCGCCTGCGTTGCGGCGCTCGCGAAGGCCGAGACGCGATTGCGGCGACTCGCCGAACGCTATGGGCGGGACGACGTCGCTCAGGCGATGTACGCGACCCTGGACCGCACCGAGGCCCTGACCCGCGCGGTGCTCGCCGAGATCCCGCAGGGCAGCTACACCTTCACCGAATATTTCGAGGACGATTACATCAGTGACGTACCGGTGCGCATCGTCGTCAAACTGACATCGCGCGGCGACGGCACCATCGAGCTCGACTACACCGGCTCCGACCCGCAGGTGCGCGCCGCGTTGAACCTGCCGACCGGCGGCATGAACCACCACCCGTTCCTGGCGATGTCGGTGGTGAATTATGTCGTGACCAAATCCGAGGCGATCCACATCAATGCCGGCATTCTGCGCTGTATCGATCTGGTGTTGCCGGAAGCCTCGGTCGTCAATGCGAGCTTCCCGGCCGCGTGCGGCATGCGCTTCACGACCGCGATGCGGGCGCACGACCTCTTGCTCGGCGCGTTGACCCGCGCAATGCCCGGACAGGTGCCGGTCGCGGGGTCGGGCGTGCTGGTCGTGACCTATATCTCGACCTCGGAACTGGGTGGCGCCGGCCGGGTCGTCGTCGCCAATCCGGTGTCGGGCGGCTCGGGCGCGAGCGGCGAGCGCGACGGCATCTCCGGCACCGAGATGAGCGTCGCGTTTTTGCGCAACGTGCCGGTCGAGGTGCTCGAGGCCGAGGCGCCCGTCGTTGTGCGCCGCTTTGGCCTGGCGCCGGACAGCGAAGGGCCAGGCAGATTCCGCGGCGGGTTCGGTGTCGCCTACGAGCTGGAGATCAAGCATCCGAGCGCGGTGGTCGTGATGCGCGGCAAGGACCGCCAGCGCTTCTGCGCCTGGGGCGCCGCCGGCGGCGGGGCCGGCACGACCAGCGGCAATATCGGCACGCGGCCGGGCGCCCGTCTTTCATCGACCGGACCGCATGACATCGGGAAGCGGACGGTTTATCGCGCCGAGCTCGGCGAAGTGATCCGGCTGTGGGGCGGCGGCGGGGGTGGCTTCGGTGATCCGTTCGAGCGCGACCCCGAACTGGTCGCGGCCGATGTCGCCGCCGGCCTCGTGTCGCCCGAGCGGGCCCGCGATGTCTATGGCGTGGCGATCACCGCGGGCGCGCTCGATACGACCGCGACGGCGGCGTTGCGGCGGCGGCCACGCAATGTTGGCCGTGATTTCGATTTCGGCCCGGCGCGCAGCGAATGGGAGCGGGTCCACGGGCTGGCGGCGGAACGGATCGCCGCCTGGCTGCCGAGCCTGCCGGTCGCGGTGCGGCGCTACGCCCAGGCCACGGTCTATCGGCAGCTGCATGAAGCCGGGCCCGGCCCATACCGCGCCGATGCGGTCGCCGCGGCGCTGGCTGCGGTCGGCGCGGCACTCGGACAGCCGGAAGCGGCATTGCAGCAGGCCGCACAATAGCCAAACCGCTTAACGCAAAAGGACGCAAAGGACGCGCAAAGGAGGCGAAGGCGCATGAACGGCACCACCGCCGCCGCATCTCTTCTCCCGTTTAAGGGGCTGGATTTTCATTCTGCGTCCTTCGACTGCTCGCTGCGCTCGCGCTCAGGATGAGGCAAGTTTGTTTATGCCATCCGCAACATATCCTCATCCTGAGCAGCGCCACGGCGAACCCGTGGCGCGTGTCGAAGGACGCAAACTGGCGATGCAGCGGATTATTTTCTACCTTCTGAGGTCACAGCGATGACCCGCATTGGCTCGGTCAAAACTCATCCGATTTCGGTGCCGCGGCCCGAGCCGGTGTGGACCGCGCATGAGGAGTCGAAGGCGTGGTCGGTGATCCTGACCGAAATCACGACCGATGACGGGCTCGTCGGCTATGGCGAGATCCACGGCGCGCCGATGCCGCGCATCTGCGAGTGGGTCGCGCGGTTCGGCGAGATCGTCCGGGGTATGGACGCGCTGGCGCATCAGGCTGTGTGGGACAAGCTGTTCGCGCTGACCTCGCCGCGCCCCAACCTTTTTGAGCCGGGCGTCATCGACGGCAAGGACGGGCTGCCACCACCGGTGCCGCGCGCCGAGCGTACCGCTGTCATGGCGGCGATCGCCGGCATCGACATCGCGCTGTGGGATTTGAAGGGCAAGGCTGTTGGTATGCCGGTGTGGCGGTTGCTCGGCGGCGCCAACAGGCCGCTCTTCACATATGCGACCGGCGGCTATTACCGGCCGGGGGCGCCGAATTCGGCCTATGCCGAGGAGATGGCGCAGCTTGTCGATCACGGCTACCGCGCGGTCAAGCTGAAGACCGGGCTCGGCGGCATCGCGGCCGATGTCGAGCGGGTCGGTGCGGTGCGCGCGGCGATCGGCGCGACGCCGGAGCTGATGCTCGACATGAACGCGCCCTATGATCTGGTTGATTGCATTGAGTTCGCCCATCGCGTCGAGCCGCACCGCATCTTCTGGCTCGAGGAACCGCTGCACTGGTACCTGCAACCCGCTGATTTC
>VAZR01000399.1 GCA_005888515.1 Alphaproteobacteria bacterium
CTGGCAAAAATAGACCCGGTTATTGCTAGGAACAGAGCCAAAACCTGCGATAGAGTGACCGCAGGTTCCACGCTGGCGCGCGTGCGCCAATTTCTGTCCATGTCTAGGGAGGTTCGGTGATGGCTCGGAAGTACCAGCGTATCTCGGCGGATTGTCATCTCGACATGCTCTGGCTGCCGCCCGACCTGTTCACCACGAACGCGTCGAGCAAGCTCAGGGATCTGATGCCCTACGTCGCCGAGAATTCGGACGGCGTGAAGCGCTGGACCGACAATAACGGCGCCGAATACGGCCTGTGTGGCGGCGTCGGCGCGACCGGCACGCCGCATGTCCCGGGCAAGCAGTTGCGCGCCGACAAGATGGCCGAGGCGGGCCTCTACAGCGACTATTTCGAAAAGGGTCTGCGCCGGCCGGGCGACCCGCATCTGCGGGTCAAGGACATGGACCGCGACGGCGTCGACGCCGAGGTCATCTACGGCATCCTCGCTGCTTGCGCCAAGATGAAGGACCCCGAAGCGGCCGACGAGATGCTGCGCATCTACAACGATTTCATGCACGATTTTACCGGCCACTATCCCGACCGTATGATCGGCCTGGCCTGCCTGCCCTACAACAACATCGAGGGCGCCGCGCGGGAAGTCCGCCGCGTCGCCAAGAAGGGCATGAAGGGCGTCGAGCTCAGCTGCTCCTGGCACATGACGGCGATGTGGCACCCGTGCTGGGATCCGCTCTGGGAGGCGGTCAACGAGACGCAGCTGCCGCTGCATTTCCACACCTTCCCGGCGACCGACCCCGAGCTGCGCAAGTCCTTGGAGCCGTCGATTTCCCGCCGCATGACCTATAGCGGGCTGGTTCGCTTCCAGATGACGCTGGCGACGATCCTGACCGACCTGATGGGCGCGGCGGTGTTCGAGCGCTTCCCGAACATCCGCATGGTGCTCGGCGAGAGCGGCATCGGCTGGATCCCCTATGTCATCGACCGGATGGATTTCGAGTACAAGGACCAGTACCAGGATCTGAAGCTGAAGAAGCTGCCGAGCGAGTACTGGCGCAACCAGTGCCGCGCCACCTTCCAATACGACCGCGTCGGCACCAAGCTGATCGAGGAGATGGGCGTCGAGACGCTGATGTGGGGCTCCGACTTCCCGCATCCCGACGGGGTGTGGCCGGAATCGAAGAAATACATCGACGATCAGTTCAAGCACCTGCCGGCCGATGTCGTCTACAAGATGACCTGCGAGAACGCCGGCAAGTTCTACGGCCTGATCAATGGATTTGAGCGGCGCTCGCCGCGCAAATCATCCCGGCGCAGGCCGGGATCCATTGAAGGGGCGTGGCACAAACCGCGCCCCTTTTTCGTCCAATCCGCGTCCCGGCGAAAGCCGGGATCCACTTCTCAACCGGTCAATCGGTTGATGGGTGGGTCCCGGCTTTCGCCGGGACGCTGATTAGGGGTGCCGCGTGGATTCGCGGGCGCGAAAAACTCGGGCTTCATCAACCGGTATTGCGCGAGGTTTTGCCGCGGCTGAGCCCGCCCGCCTGCCGTTCACGGGCTTGCTGTATTTCATCTGCTACCTCGATCGCGTCAATGTCGGCTTCGCCGCGCTGACGATGCGGCAGGATCTGGGGCTGAGCCAGGCGGCGCTCGGTCTCGGCATGGGGACGGCGTTCTTTATCGGCTACTTCATCCTCGAAGTGCCGAGCAATGTGATCCTGCACAAGATCGGCGCGCGGCTGTGGATCGCGCGCATCATGATCACCTGGGGCCTGATTTCCGGCGCCACCGCCTTCGTCTCGGGCGAGTGGAGCTTTTATACGGTGCGGTTCCTGCTCGGCCTCGCGGAAGCCGGCTTCTTCCCCGGCATGATCCTGTTCTTCACCTACTGGTTTCCGCCGGTGCATCGCGGCCGGATCATCGCCGGCTTTATGACCGCGATCCCGATCTCGATCGCGCTGGGCGCGCCGGTCTCGACCAGCATCATGGAATTGCACGGCTTTCTCGGGCTCGCCGGCTGGAAGTGGCTGTTCCTGATCGAGGCGACCCCGGCGGTGCTGCTCGGCATCGGCTGTTTGTTGTTCCTGACCGACCGGCCGGAAAAGGCCGCGTGGCTCGCGGCGGACGAGAAGGCTTGGCTCGCGGCCGAGCTGAGAAAGGAGCAGCGCGAGATCGAAGCAGAGCGCACCTATTCGGTCTGGCAGGCCATGTACAATCCGCGCGTCATCGCGCTGGCGGTGATCTATTTCGGCATCGCCGCCGCGAGTGTCGGGCTGGTCATGTTCCTGGCGCAGATCGTCAAGGAGCTGGGCCTGTCGAATTTCTGGACCGGCTATGCCTCCTCGATCCCCTATGTGGTCGGCACGATCGGCATGATCGTCGCCGGTTTTGTCACCGACCGGATGGGCCAGCGTCGCTGGAATTGCTTCGCACTGTGCCTGTTGGCGGCGGCCGGCCTGGCATTGGCCGGGCTGACGCACGGCACCTGGTGGTCGATCGCGGCGCTGTCGATCGCGACGATCGGCTTCTACGGCATGAAGCCGTCCTTCTGGCCGATGCCGTCCCTGTTCCTGACCGGCACCGCCGCGGCCGCCGGCATCGCCTGGATCAACGCCCTCGGCAACCTCGCCGGCACGATCACGCCCTGGGTCGTCGGCACGATCAAGGATGCGACCGGCAGCTTCGGGGGCGGGCTCTACGCCCTTGCCGGATTTGCCGTGCTGTCGGCCATCGTGACGGTGATCGGGGTTCCTTCGACCCGCCGGCGCGCGCCGCGTCTGACAGCCGCCGCCGAGGCCGCGGCGGAATAATCCCGCACCGGCGCAAGTGGAGCCGACGGCGCAGGCGTGCCGCCGAATCCGCGCAACGAGGCGCGCTTCTTCGGGAGCGCGCTTTTTCTTTGCCGCCAGTGTGATCTGCGTCACAGCACGTCCGAGGCTTAGACGATAGCCTCCTGCTGTCATCTCAATGACGAGCGGGCCCGGCCATGGGCAACGAACAGGTAAAACGTCTTCGGCGGGCCGTGCGCATTGCTTATTCGCTGCGCTCGCTCGCGCGCCAGCGACATGATTGCTGCGGCTTGTTCGGTCGCGTGCATGCCTTGAGGGTGCGCCACCGCACCGGCGATGATTGTTCGTCCGCCGCCGGCTGGCTAAGCTGCGGGTTATGGACACGAACACATCGCGCATCGCGCATGGCGGCAAGGGGCTGTACGGCTCGCGGGTCGGCATCCTGATGCTGGAGACGAAGTTCCCGCGCATCCCGGGCGACATGGGCAACGGCACCACCTGGCCGTTTCCGGTGCTCTACAAGGTCGTGCCGGGCGCCACCCCGGACCGCGTCGTGCGCCACAAATCGCAGGGGCTGATCAACGCCTTTCTCGATGCGGCAGCCGAGCTCGTGCAATTGGGCGCCGATGGCATCACGACGACCTGCGGGTTTCTGTCGCTGTATCAGCGCGAGCTGGCGGCGCATGTCCGCGTGCCGGTCGCGGCGTCGAGCCTCATGCAGATCCCGCTCGTCGAGCGCATCCTGCCGCCGGGCAAGCGGGTTGGCGTGCTGACCGTCAGCGCGGCGAGCCTGACGCCCGAGCATTTCATCGCCGCCGGCGCCGACCCGAACACCCCGATCGTCGGCACCGAGCAGGGGCGCGAATTCACCCGCGTCATGCTCGACGAGAAGCACACGCTCGACGCCGCGGCCGCCGAGCGCGATATCCTCGATGCCGGCGACGCGCTCGTCGCGCGGCATCCCGATATCGGCGCCATCGTGCTCGAATGCACCAACATGGTGCCCTATGCCCGCGCGCTCTCCGACCATTTGCTGCTGCCGGTCTACAGCATCTACACCTTCGTGACCTGGTTTCAGGGCGGTCTCGCGCCGCGCGATTTCGGCCCGCCCGGCAGCGGCCCGCGCGAATGGCGCGAGCGCTGATGGCCGAGATCGCGATCCGCTTCGCGACGGCGGACGACGTGCCCCTGCTGCTGCAATTCATCCGGCAGCTCGCCGCGTTCGAGCGCGCGCCCGACGCCGTTGTCGCAACCGAGGCCGATCTCTTGCGCCATGGCTTCGGCGCGGAGCCCAAATTCGAGGCGATCCTCGCCTTCCTCGACGGCGAGCCGGCGGGATGCGCCCTGTTCCACACCCGATTTTCGACCTGGCTCGGCCGGCCGGGCCTCTATTTGGAAGACCTCTACGTCACGCAGTCCGCGCGCGGCCGGGGCGTCGGCAAGCGGCTGATGGCGCGGCTCGCGGCGATTGCGGTCGAACGCGGCTGGGGCCGCATCGATTTCCATGTGCTCGACTGGAACCCGGCGCGCGAGTTCTATCACCGCCTCGGCATGGAGCATCACGGCGAATGGCTGCGCTACGGCGCCGACGAAGCAGCCCTCAAGCGCCTCGCGGCGGAGGATCTAACTGACCGCTGACGGCCGGCTCCTCAGCTTCCTCCACCCCTTGGCCGGGCTTGTCCCGGCCATCCACGTCTTAAAACCACGAAGATACGAAATCGCGGTGGATC
>VAZR01000161.1 GCA_005888515.1 Alphaproteobacteria bacterium
GGAAATCGAGCTGCGGCCGCTACCCGCCGGCGAGACGCTGGCGCAGCATCTCGATGAGGGCCGGATCGACGGCTTGATTTCGGCGCTGGCACCGTCCTGCTTCGGGTGTAATCCGGCGGTGCAGCGCCTCTTTCCCGATTATCGCGCGGCGGAAGAGGCATATTTCGAACGCACCCGCATGTTCCCGATCATGCATGTGGTCGGCATCCGCCGCTCGCTGCTCGAAAAGCATCCGTGGCTGGCGGTGAACACTTACGTCGCTTATCAGAAAGCCAAGGAGATCTGCTATCGCCAGCTGGAGACGATCGGGCATCTGTTCACGACGCTGCCCTGGCCGGTCGAGGAACTGGCGCGCGCCCGCGCCTTGATGGGCGAGGATTTCTGGTCCTACGGCGTCAAGGCCAACCGGCGCGAATTGGCGGCGGTCAGCCGCTACGCAGTCGAACAGGGCATCATCGACCGCCAGCTTTCTCCCGAAGATTTGTTCGCGCCCTCGACCTTGTCGCTGTCGAAGATCTGACGCCCCGATCGAAAGGCCTGATGAGCGATATCCCGGCCAAACCGGCCGAGCACGAGTGATCGCGATCATCATGCCGACGATCGTCGCCGATATCGGCGGCGCCGCCTATTACACCTGGGCGGCGATGCTCTACACGATCGGCTCGATCGTCGGCGGCGCGTCGACAGGAATCGTGTGGGGTCGGCTTGGTGCGCGGCGCGGCTACGCGATGGGGGCCGGAATCTTCGCGCTGGGCACCGTGGCATGCGCGCTGGCGCCGGATATCGGCACCCTGATCGCCGCGCGCACGGTGCAGGGATGGGCCGGCGGTCGCCGGCAGCGGCATGGCGCTGATCACCAGCCTCTACAGCGCGCGCCTGCGCACCCGCATTATCGCGATATCGCAAGGCACGTTTACCGCCTGTCACCTGAGCGGACCGGTGGTCGGCGGCATGTTCGCCGCGATGCATTGGTGGCGCGGTTCGTTCTGGGCGATGGCGCCGTTCATGCTGGCCTTTGCCGCTCTCGCTTACGCGAAAATACCCGAGCAACTCGGCGACGAAAGCGCGCGGCACCGGCCTCCGTCGCCGCCGCTGCTGCGATTGGCGGGGCTGGCCGCCGGGGTGTGCTGCGTCGCCGCGGCCGGTCCGGTCCAAGCTTTGCCGCTGCGCCTCCTGCTGATTGCCGGCGGGATCGCGGTGGTCGGCCTCATTTTCCGGCTCGACCGCCGCGCCGCCAATAATTTGTTCCCGGCACGCGCGCTGTCACTCAACGCGCCGATCGGGCTGGGTCTGTGGATCCTGGCGCTGCATGGCATGACGCAGACCTCGGTCAACCTGTTCCTGCCGCTGTTGCTGCAAGTCGTGCACGGCGTCTCGCCGGTGTTCGTCAACTTTCTCAGCATCATTATCTCGTGCGGCTGGACGATCGGCACCTTCGCCGCCTCGGGCTGGTCAGGGGCCCGCGAGCGGCTGGCGCTCGCCTCCGGTCCGGTGCTCGCTTTCGCGGGCCTGGCGTGCCTGACGCTCGTCGCCGTGCAGCCGGTATTGGTCTTGCTGGCGGCGAGCACACTGCTGATGGGCATCGGCATCTACAACGTGCATCTGGTGGCCCGCACGATGGCGAGCGCCGCAATCGGCGAGCAGCGCAGCCTGGCTTCGGCGCTGACCTCGGTCCGCTCGCTCGGCACCGCCTTTGGTGCGGCGATTGCCGGGGTCGTCGCCAGCACCGCCGGGCTCGGAGCAGCGACCGAGCCTCAGGCGGTCGGGCATGCGGTGACGATGGTCTATCTGTTCTGTTGGGTCCCGTTCGGTCTTGCCGCGGTCTGTATGTTCCGCTTCATCCGCCTTGCCCTGCCGCGCCTGGCCGCCGCGCCTTTCGCGGACTGAGTGGCCGTGTGGCGGGTGGCGCATCTGAAGCCCGGATTCGCGCCGCTCAGTTCAGGCAGACCCAAAAAGGCCACAGCAAAGTGACGGGATCGTAAACCCCCTCTTAACCATGCACGACCAGCCTTGCGCGCATGGCGCAGAGTATCGGCACGGACAAGACAAAGGCGGCTGCGGATTTGGTGCTCCGCTATCTGATCGCCAGGGCTTTGTTCAGGGGAACGCTTTTCAAGCCGCCAAAGAACCTCGAATATCAGATCAGCGGTGGGGTCAGGTATCCAGGTGGTGGAGTGCTGCTGAACGAAGTCAGCCTCAGACCCATCCCGGCCATCGTATACGACCGCAAGGACCCGGATTTCTGGGCGGCGGTCATTGGCGGCGACGACAGCGCAATCGACATGGATCCGGCGGATTTGAACGAGATTCGGCGCGTCGTTCTGTCCGACAAAGGAGCCCTGCCGCTGCCGCAACAGGGCCAGGACGTCGCGCAGCACCGAGAGGGATCGCAACAAGCGCCCGCGCTATCCAACAGCGACACCCTGCAGCGCGCCGATCCGCGCAACGGCCGAATAAACGCCCGCCTCAGCCGTCCTTACCGCGCAGTCCAATTCCTCATGCGCCGCCTCGCGCTCAGCTAGCGGCTTGTCCGCGCAAACCCTCACGCTGCCGGCCGCCATGTCTCCGGTGAGGCTGATTAATCCCTGACTGCGCGCTCAAACAGCATTGAAAAAGGGCTTAGCCGTTGCGGCTAAGCCCTTCGTCTGAATGGTGGAGCCAACCGGGATCGAACCGGTGACCTCTACAATGCCATTGTAGCGCTCTCCCAGCTGAGCTATGGCCCCATAAAATCTCCTCGCGGAATCTCCTTACCGGCCTAGGTGCCGGGCGGCTGAAAAATTAGGAACGGCGGAGCGCCGCAGCAAGCGGAAAATCGTCTCCGCGGCGCGGCCGATCAGGGTTCCTCCTCTTCGACATTGTCGATGACTTCGGCCATGTCGTCCTCGTCCTCGCCGAGTTCGGAGGCGTCCTCGATCAGCTCCTCCTCTTCCTCGTTCTCCTCGAGCGGCACGCCCTCCTCGGCCTCTTCATCGGCCGTCTCGACCTCCTCGGTTTCCAGATCGGCATCGATCTCCTCGGCGCCGACCGGCTCCAGCTCCTTCTCGACCGGTGCGGCGGGCCGTGTTCGGCGCGATTTCAGAAACGCTTCGGGATCGAACGGCGTCGCGCATTTTGGGCAGACGATCGGGTCGCGCATCAAATCGTAGTAGCGCGTCCCGCAACTCGGGCAGATGCGCTTGGTGCCCCATTCCGGTTTCGCCACGGCGGCTCCTTCAACTCAGATGTAATTCGATCGCATGGCGCGCGCCATTGCCACAGGCGCCGCCGCCTGTCAAAAGCAAAGACAAGACGGCGCGGCATTCGGCTGCGGCATATGGGCCGAACCGTCCGCGGCGGCAAGAGTTTTGATCTCCGAGGCACGCGTATGCCTGACGATGCTGTCCTGCGCTCTGCGATGCCGCTCGCCGCGGCGCGTCCCGCCGCGCCGCTGTCCGGCGCGATTACGGTGCCCGGCGACAAATCGATTTCGCACCGCGCGCTGATGCTCGGCGCGCTCGCGGTCGGCCGCACCGAGATCCGCGGTCTGTTGGAGGGCGAGGATGTGTTGGCGACCGCCGCGGCGTTGCGCGCGATGGGCGCCGATATCACGCGCCAGGCAGACGGCCATTGGCAGGTTGACGGGGTCGGGCTGGGCGGCCTCGCCGAACCGGCCAACGTCATCGATCTTGGCAATTCCGGAACCGCGGCGCGGCTGCTGCTCGGGATCCTCGCGACTCATCCTTTCACCGCCTTCGTGAGCGGCGATGCATCGCTGCGCAGCCGGCCGATGCGCCGCGTGATCGACCCGCTGTCGCGTTTTGGCGCGCATTTCCTGTGCCGCGAGGGCGGGCGGCTGCCGCTCGCGGTGACCGGGGCGGCCGATCCTGTGCCGCAGATTTATCGCCTGCCAGTGCCGTCGGCGCAGGTCAAATCGGCGGTGCTGCTCGCCGGGCTCAACACGCCGGGCGAGACCACGGTCATCGAGCCGCAGCCGACGCGTGACCATACCGAGCGCATGCTCGGCCATTTCGGCGCCCGGGTGCGGATCGACCCCGACTCGGATGGCGGGCGCCGCATCACGGTCGAAGGCTATCCGGAGCTGATCGCCGCGCCGATCACAGTGCCGGGCGATCCGTCCTCGGCGGCATTTCCGCTGGTCGCCGCGCTGATCGTGCCGGGCTCCGACGTGACGATCGCCAATGTCGGGCTCAACCCGACGCGCGCCGGGCTGATCGCCAGCCTGCGCGAAATGGGCGCCGACATCACATTGCAGAAACAGCGCACCGAGGGTGGCGAGCCGGTCGCCGATCTCCACGTGCGCGCCGGTTCGCTCAAGGGCGCCGACATCCCGCCGGAACGCGCGCCGTCGATGATCGATGAATATCCGATCCTCGCGGTCGCCGCCGCTTGCGCGAAGGGCCGCACGGTGATGCGCGGCCTCGCCGAATTGCGGGTCAAGGAAAGCGACCGCCTCGCCGCGATCGCGACCGGCCTCGCCGCTTGTGGCGTGCGCGTCGATGTCCAGGGTGATGACCTGATCGTCGAGGGTTCCGGCAATTTCCCGGCGGGCGGCGCGCGGGTCGCCACCCAGCTCGACCACCGCATCGCGATGGCTTTCCTGGTTTTGGGCCTCGCCGCCAACCAGCCGGTCGCAATCGACGATAGCCGGCCGATCGCCACGAGCTTTCCGGATTTCGTGCCATTGATGAACCGGCTCGGGGCGCAATTTACCCAGGAGGGTTGATCGAATCCGTTGCCCGGTTGATCGTGTCGCCGGGACGCGGATGCGCGAGCGGGACTTCAGCAGGGGAGGCGGCGATGCCGACGCAATGGCAACTGACCGGCGATTATTTTGAGAACTGCAACTGCAATGTCGTCTGCCCCTGCCTTGCATCGCCGGCTGCACCGCTGACCTCGCGGCCGAGCCAGGGGGGACTGCGCGGTCGTGCTTGCCTTCCACATTGACAGCGGACGCTACGGCGACGTCTCGCTCGACGGGTTGAATGTAGCGCTGGCGGTCCACTCACCGGGTCCGATGGCCGACGGCAACCTGGCGGTCGCGGCCTATATCGACGAGCGTGCAAACGACCAACAAACCACGGCGCTCGGGACGATCTTCACCGGTGCCGAGGGCGGCCCGATGGCAGCTTTCGCGCCGCTGATCACCCGACAGCTTGGGGTTAAGAAGACACCGATCCGCTATGCCATCGAAGGCAAGAGCCGCTCGGTCGAGATACCCGGCATCATGCAGATGGCGGTCGCGCCGATCCCGACGATGCATCCGAGCGGCGAAATCTGGGCGAACCTCGGCCATCCCGCCGCGCCGGACCGGCTCGCCCTTGCGGTCGGCAACCCCGGCAGCACCTTTGCCGATCACGGCATGCGCTGGGACAATTCGGGGAAGAACGGCCATTACGCGCCGATCAGCTGGGCGAACTAGCATCCGCGGTGCCCGGCCCTTTATCGTCGCGATCGACGGGCCGGCGGCCTCGGGCAAGGGCACCCTGGCGCGCCGCCTCGCCGAACGTTTCCGGCTGGCTCATCTCGATACCGGCAAGCTTTACCGCGCCACCGCCTCGATTGTGCTCGCGGCGGGCGCCGATCCGGCCGACAAGGTCGCGGCGACAGCCGCGGCCCGGCGGGTCGATATGGCGCGCCTGGACGATCCGGACCTGCTGACCGAGGAGGTTGCCCAAGCCTCCTCGATCGTCGCCGCGATCCCGGCGGTCCGGGCGGCATTGCTCGATCGGCAGCGGCAGTTTGCGGCCGATCCGTCATCACCCTCAAAGGGACCTAAACCGCGTGGCGCGGTTCTCGACGGCCGCGACATCGGGACCGCGGTGTGCCCCGATGCGATGGTCAAGCTGTTTGTGACAGCCAGCGCCGAGATCCGCGCCGAACGGCGGCTCCGGGAGTTGCGGCAGCGCGGGGCGACGGTTATATACGGCGATGTCCTGCAGGACATGAAGGAACGCGACGCGCGCGACAGCGAGCGTCGGGTCGCTCCCCTCGCGGCAGCCCCCGATGCCGTCACGATAGACACGACCGGGCTCGATGCCGATCAGGCATTCGAGCAGGCCTCCGAGATTATTGCGCGCGCGCTCGCCGCCCATGGCATGAGCTCCGGCTGATCAGCCCAGGTGTCTCTTCTCTTTCCTGCCGGACCGGGTTGATGCAGCCGCGCCCGAGGATGATGGC